>CANHTA010000054.1 GCA_947463135.1 Gemmatimonadota bacterium | reverse complement strand
TGGTGGCCCCCGAGGAGCTGGCGTTGCCCGACGGGACGTACCGTGCGCAGGATCCGGAGGATGCCAGCCTCTGGCGGGTGACCAGCGCCGCCGTGCGGGAGCGCTACGCGGCCGAGTTCGGGGCGTTCCGCGCGCAGGTGCGTACCGCGTGGCGCGCGCTTGGCGCCGGCTACACGGAAGTCACCACCACCGCGGACGGGGCACGTGCTGTCCGTGCGGTGGTGGCAGGGTTGGCTGTTTCGTGAGGCATGGTGCCGGCGGCGTGCCATGAACTTCGCCATCCCTTGGATTGCCGGCGCGGCCATAGCCGCTGCAGTCGCGGTGACGGTGTTGCACTTGCTGTCGGTGCGGCAGCCGCGCGTAATGCGTTTACCCACGGCCCGCTTTATCCCGGCGCGCGACGCACGCGCGGTGGCGCGTCAGGCGAGGCCGAGTGACCGGTGGTTGTTGCTGTTGCGGGTGCTGGCGTTGTTGGGGGTTGGCGGTGCGCTGGCGGGTATGCGATGCGGGGTAAACGGCCGCGCACTCTCGCCGATCATCGTGATTGATGCGAGTCGTCGCGCGGATTCACTGGCGTTGATCGCGCAGGCCACTGCACCAGTGGCCAGCCGGGCTGAGACCATCGCGCCGACGGTGTTGTGGGTTGAGGGAGTCATGCAGGATCCCGGGGCGGCGATTGTGGCGGCGATCGGTGAAGCGTCACGCCAAGTCCGGGCACAGCCATCGCTCACGGCGCTGTCACTCACGGTGGTCCTGCCGGCGCAGGTGCGTTCCCGAGCGGGCTGGGATGCGTGGCGAGGGCAGTGGCCGGCGCGCATTCGCCTTGTGTCGGACGCGCCGCGTGTGGCGCTGACGGCGGGCGCACGGGACAGCGCCACGGTGCCGCCGGAGGGGATGTCGCGCGTGCGTATGGTGGTGGGTGAATGGCGCGGAAGGGATGGGGTTGAAGCGGCCTTTGCGTTGCGCGGCGTACTCGCCGAGCGCCTCACCGCGCCGCAGGGCACTGCGGTAGTGGTACGGCGAACAGGTCGCGGTCCGATTGATGGTTCCGATGTGCTGGTGGAGTGGCCGCGAGATGGTGTTCCCGCCGGATGGCAGGCGGTATCGATCCCTGACACGGTGGGCGCCGTATCGGCCGCAGGGGTGGCGCTGGTGGCCCCGTTGGTGCGCACCGCACTGCCGCCTGCGTTATCAGATAGCGTGCAAGCCATTGCCTGGTGGAGCGACGGCGTTGCGGCGGCCATTGAGCGCACGAGAGGCTTGGGATGTGTGCGCGAGGTGGCCCTGGTGATTGATGAGGGGAGTGACCTGCTCTTGTCACCAGCGGCGGACGGCCTCTTGCGAGTGCTTCGGACCCCGTGTGGCGATCGGAGTGTGCCGGCACCGCGCGACGACGAGAGGGCACAGGCGCTCGCTGCCGGTACGGCAACGGTGAACGCGGCGCATTTTCGTGTGGCCGACGAGCGGGTCGGTGTGCGGCGTGATTCGTGGCTCACGATCGCGCTGCTGATGCTTGCCCTGGTGGCGTTACTGGTGGAAGCGCTGGTCCGGCGTGATGGGATCCGTCGGGAACACGCTGGCGTGGATGTATGACTGACGCCGCCCTGCTGGCTCTGGTAGACGGCGTGCGTCGTGCGCTCACGCGGGTGGTGTATGCGCGACTGCTGCTGCTGGCGTGTGCGGTCGTGCTGTCGGTGTGGTTGATGGCGGACGGCACCCGTTTGGTTTTGGGGCGCGGGTTGATGGCCGTGGCATATCGGTCGGATCCGGCCCTTGGAGTGCTGTGGCGTGTGATACTGCTGCTGGTGGTACTCGGCGTGGCGATGCTGGTGTGGCTGCTGGGGCGTCATCGGACACGCGATCTCACGACGGTTCGCGCTGCGATGTGGATTGAGGAACGGGAGTCCAACGCACGCCCCACCAGCTTCGCGCTGGTGACGCTCATTGAGGCGCTGGCCACCCTGCACCCAACGGGTGGTGCGGCGCAGGTGGCTGATCACGCGATGCGTGCCGTGGCGGGGAGTGTGCCACTGCAAGCGTCGGCGCGTGCGCTGGTGGCGCAGGCGGATGTTCCACGCGCCGTACAACAGTGGGTGCGACAGCAGCTGCTGGGGCCTGCGCTGTTTGTGATGGGCGCCGTGTGTGTGGTGGTGACCGGTGTGCTGGTAGGCACAGGCGGCAGCGCGTTGCAGGGGGTGTCGCGCTCTGTACCGGGCATGGCGGGTCTCGACCGCCGTGGGGAGATGCCCGTGCCGCCACTTGGCGCGTGGCAGGTACGCGTTGAGGCTCCCGCGTATACGCGCCTGGCGCCGCAACAATTGGGCGATGTGCAAACGGTGGCGGCGGTGAGCGGGAGTACCGTGCTGCTGCGCGGCACGGGTCCGCTCCCTGCGCCCGCTCTGGTGCGTATGGTGGGGAGTGCCGCGGATACGCTGGCGGTGCGACGTCGTGAGCAGCGGGTGTTGCCAACCGCCGTGCCGAATGGTTGGCAGGTGCGCACGACAGCGGGCGATGGTCCCGTGACGCTTCACCTGACCCGCGGTGGGGGATCGCGTCTGCTGGTTATCGAAGGGCGTCCCGACTCGATTCCCGTGGTGTCGCTGCTTGAACCGGCGCGTGACAGTGTATTCCGCACTGCGGACGGTACGCTGGCGCTCACGGCCACGGTGCGCGACGACCTTGGCCTCGCGATGGCGCGGTTTGAGCTCATCGTGAGCTCTGGCGAGGGGGAGCGCTTCACGGCGCGCACGGTACCGCTGGGGGTACGCCGTTTCGCCGGTGAGCGCACGGCAACCATTCGCGCCACGATGGATATGGCAGCGCTCAAGCTGGTTGCCGGTGACATCGTGCATCTCCGGGCGATGGCCCGTGATGCGCATCCGTTGTCGTCGCGCGAAGACGGCAGCAGTGAAACGCGTTCGTTTCGTATTGCGCGCGAGTCGGAGTACGATTCGGTGGCCGTGGAGCCGGCGCCGCCGCCTGAGGTGGACAAGTCGCTGCTCAGTCAGCGGATGCTTCTGCGGTTAACGGCGAAGCTGGATTCGCAGCGGCCGGCGTTGGCGCGTCAGACGGTGCTGGTCGAGTCTATGAAGATCGGGCGTGATCAGGCCCGACTGCGACAGGCGGTTGGTGACGTCGTGTTTCAACGACTCAGCGGCGATGCGAGCGGAGAACATGCGCATACCGTTGGTGACGGACACGATCACGGCGTGGAACAGCAGCAGGGAAAGCTGGCGCTCTCGGGGAGTAACGCCGGTGGTGTGCTGTCGGAGGGCGATGATTCCCCGATTATTGCGATCAATCAACCGTTGCTGGAGGCGTACAACGCCATGTGGGACGCCGGCCGTGCACTGGAGCAAGGTGATCCGAGAGCGGCGATTCCGCCGATGCGTCTTGCGTTAGCGGCTATTGAACGGGCCCGTGCAGCGGAGCGGTTGTATCTGCGTGGTAAGCCGCCCACCGTGATTGTGGATGTCGCCAAGGTGCGTCTGGCAGGGAAGGATACGGGGGTCACGAACCAGCGCCCCGCACGCGAGGTGCTCCCTCCACGCGACGCGCGTCGTGCCGCGCGGTTGGTGCTGGCCGCGCAGTTGGTGGCCCGCGACGTGTTGGCGGCGCGCGATTCGCTCGCGGTGTTGCGGGTGGACGCGCTGGCTGATGCACCCGCCTTTGCCGCCGCCGTGGGCGCCGTGCTCGATGCGCTGCGAGACCGTCGCGACGCAACCGACGCATTCGTGCGGGCGCGGCGCGTGTTGGGTGGGGTGGTACGTGGCGACGGGGGGATATGGTCACGCGGGGTGCCGCCATGACGGATCGCCACTCCCATCTCCCGCTGAGCACCGGTGCGCCTGACGGTGATCCGTTCAGCATGGAACCGTTCGTCTTCGCCACGGCGCAGTACGCGTCCGGTGACTGGGACTCCGCACCGATGCTGCCAGCGAATGTGATTGACTCGGTGGCACGCTATACCGCACTCCCCGTTCGTCCGCAGGGCGTGTCGGTGCCGTTATCCTCCGAAGCAGTGTTTGCGTATCCCCTGCTTTTTCTCACGGGGCATTTACCGGTGCGCTTCACCATGCGCGAAGCGGAGGTGTTGCGCACGTATCTGCTGCGCGGCGGCTTGCTGTTTGTAGACGACCACAATCACGACGTGGATGGCGCCTTCCATCAGACGGTGCGAGAGGAGATTCGCCGCGTGGCCGGCCCACTGGCACCGTTGCCGAATACGCATGAACTCTATCGCAGTTTTTTCGTGTTCGAGAATGGGCCGCCAACCACGTCGCACGAGATGAACGGGTGGGGCGATAATCTTGTGCATGAGCAGCTTGATGCCGTGCTCCGGAATGGCCGCATTTCGGTGTTGTATAGCAGCAAGGACTATAGCTCGGAGTGGAGCTTCCATCCCGACAACAAGCGGTTTCTGTCGGTGGACAACACGAAGTTCGCGGTGAATCTCGTGGTCTACGCACTCACGCGATGAGTGTACGTATGTCAACACGCGCGCGCCTTGTGCTCGAACGGACCCTGCGCACGCTGGCGTTGCTCGGAGTGGCCACGGCGCTCTGGCTGGCAAGCCGACCAGCGGGGGCAACGCGCTCGGCGCCCTCCGTATTGCAATGGACGGCAGGTGAACTGGCCGACAGCAGCGCCGCCGCGATGACTACGGCGCTGTTTCGGGAGGTGCTGGCCGCGGGCGAAGACACGCCGCGTGAGGACACGCCGCGCGAGGTCCTGCTGGAGCTGCCGGCCATCCCCGGACAGCGGGCGCGGGCGTTGCTTGGGGTTGTAAACGGGGCCGATATCGGGGTGCGCTGGAGAGACGAGACGCGCGCAGCCGGATTGGCGCTGTCGGCCACGGCTGTGGCTGGTCCATCCGGAGCGATCGATGTGCGTGTGGCGGGGCCTCGCCCGCAGCCCGGGGCAACCAACCGCCCCGCGCTTCCGGTGCTGTTGGGTGATGCGGGAGGCTTGCTCGATTCCATCCGCAGTACGCCGGTGATGGCGTGGCGATTGGCGAGTGTCTCGCCGCCGCTTCGGGCCACGTTGGGGCCTTTGCGCGCCGCCACCATGGCACAGGTTCCGGCCCGTCTGCCAACGTTTTCGCGACGCGCCATGCTGATGGCCCTGCCAGGGTGGGAGTCGAAGTTTGTGGCGGCCGCTCTTGAGGAAGCAGGCTGGCACGTTGATGGGCGGTATCGCCTGTCGCCGAGCACGGTGGTCACCGTGGGGGAGCCGGGGCGACTGGACACGGCACGCTATGCCGTGGTGGTGGTGTTGGACAGCATGATGGTAGACGCTGCCGCACTCACGCGATTTGTCCAGCAGGGCGGGGGGCTGGTGCTCAGCGGCGATGCGTTGCGCGTGCCGAGCTTGGCGCGCCTGAGCCCCGTGCGCGCCACCGCCGTGCGCGGTGGGGTGGCTGGGGCCTTGCTCACGAACACCCCGGCGCGCGGCCTTGAGGCGTGGGAGCTGGTCACCAACCGTGGGGCGTTGGTGGTGCGGTCGGACGCGTCCGATCATGGGCATCCGGAGCCGGTGCTGGTGGCGCAACGGGTAGGGGCGGGGCGGGTGGTGGCGAGCGCGTATCGCCGCAGCTGGCGCTGGCGCATGGAGGGGACCGACAATGGCGCCGCCGAGCATCGCGCCTGGTGGGGAAGCGTGTTGGCGCTGGCGGCGGGCGTCTCCGTGCCCTCGGACGTTCCCTTCGGCGATGCCTATCCCGGCGACGCGGCGCCGTACGCGGATCTCGTGGCTCGGGTGGGGCGGCCAGACACGAGCGCGGCGGGAGATGGCGCCGCTGGCGACCGCCTGAGCGGACGCAAGGCAACGGGTGTGACTGCGCGTCTTGCGCCGCTGTTTGAGCGCGTGCGCCGCGCACCCGGTGTGCTCTTCCTCGTGATCGCGTTGTCGCTGCTGGGCGAGTGGAGCTCGCGGCGACTCCGTGGTCACCGCTAAGCCATTTCACTTTGGGACGACTGCGATGACGCATCAGGTTGCCTTTCTCTCACACTCCGACTGTGGCCGTCATGATACGGGGTGGGAGCATCCGGAGCATGTGGGCCGCTTGCGCGCGATTCCGCGCGCGCTCCGCTACGATCAGGCGTTGTTTGAGGCGCTGCAGCACCATGAGGGGCGGCACGCCACCGAGGACGAGCTCGCGCTGGCGCATGATCGTGACTACATCGCCCGGGTCCGTGAGATGGCGCTCTCGGGGGGTGGGCGTCTCGATCCTGACACGGTAGTGAGTGAAGGGTCCTGGGACGCGGCGACCGCCGGCGCCGGCTGTGTGCTGGACGGCGTGGACATGGCCTTTGACGGACGGGCTCGGCGAAGCTTCTCCGCGGTACGCCCACCCGGGCATCATGCGCTCTACGATCGGGCGATGGGCTTTTGTCTGTTTGGCAACGTGGCCATTGCCGCCCGGTACGCGCTGGCGCGGCACGCTTGTGAGCGGGTGCTGATCGTGGATTGGGATGTCCATCACGGGAATGGCACGCAAGCGCTGGTGGAGCATGAGCCCCGCATTCACTTCGTCTCGATGCATCAGTGGCCGTGGTACCCGGGCACCGGCGCCCGTGACGATCGTGGCCCGCTGGGCACGGTGTGGAATGTGCCAATGGCGCCGTCGCTCCCCTCGTCGCAGTACGTGGAGGCGCTGTTGGGCGCCGTGGATGCGGCGGCCGAGGGGTTCACGCCCGATCTGATCCTGCTCAGCGCCGGGTTTGACGGGCTCGAGGGCGACCCGTTGGGGGCGTTCACGCTCACGCTGGATGACATTGCCACCCTGACACGCGCCCTGGTGGCACGCGCCGACCAGTGGTGTGGTGGCCGGCTGGTCAGTGCGCTGGAAGGCGGGTACGCCCCCGATGCCGTCGCGCAGGCGGTCCTCGTCCACCTGGCGGCGCTGGCTTGACGGCGCTCCCGACGGCATGATTCGGGGGTGACAACTTCTCTCTCTGTGCCCGAGCCCGCGCGCGACTACGTCCCCGATCCACTGCCGCGCAGTATCTACCGATCGCCATCGGGGGAAACCGTTTTTGACGAACATCCCCGTGAGATTGCGCATCGGCTTGCGGGGGATGGCACCCTCTGGGTCGATATTGATTCCACGGTGCGCTCGCAGCATGCGTTGCTGGAGCATGTCTTCGGCTTTCATCCTCTCGCGGTTGAGGATACGCTGAATCCGAATTCCCGCGTGAAGCTTGAGGAATACGACGGGTTTTTGTTCGTCATCCTGCGCGGGGTCTCGCTCGCGAGCGAGACGGACGACCCGTACGATCTTGAGACGAAAGACCTGTATTGCTTCCTCGGTCCGCGCTATCTCGTGACCGTGCACGCCGGGCCGATGGCGTCGATTGACCGCGTGTCCGCGCAGCTTCGCCGGTCGCCTGACCTGCTCGCGCGCGGTGTGGAGCGGGCTTTGCACGCCATTCTCGACGATACCATCGACAGCTTCTTTCCGATTCTGCAGCAGATTGACGAGTTCATTGACGGGCTCGAGGAACGCGTGTTCGTGCACTTCGACGAGAGTGCCTTGCGCGATCTGTTCAATGTGAAGCGGCTGGTGCTGTCGCTGCGCCGGTACCTGCAGCCCTCGCGCGAGGTCATGAATGTGTTGACCAACCGCCCGAGCTCGCTGTTAACGCCTGATGTTCAGCTGTATTTCCGGGATATCTACGATCATGTGCTGCGCATTAATGACTCGCTCGATACGTATCGGGATCTTCTGAGCAGTACCATGGACTCGTATCTGACACAGGTGTCGAATCGTCTGGGTGCGACCACGAAGGCGCTCTCGGTGGTCGCCACCATGTCCCTTCCGTTCGTCGTGGTGAGTGGGATGTGGGGGATGAACTTTTCAACGATCCCGATGTCGGGGTGGCCGCAGGGATTCTGGATCTTGCTGGTGGTACAACTCGGGTTGGGCGGTCTGCTACTTTTGTATCTGCGGCGCCGTCGGCTGCTTTGATGCGCGAGTCCGTTTCCCTGTTGCTCACTCCTATCTTGTTCCTGCCAGATGTTCTGTCCTGAATGCGGGACGTGGAACCGGGCGGCGGCCGCGCGATGCACGAAGTGTGGCGTTCCGCTGCCTGACGTGTCGGCACCGCCCATCGACATCCCTGACGACGAGCTTCGCGACTTGCGGATTGCGACGGGCAACCGCTACACCATCGTGAAGCGGCTGGGTGGTGGTGGGATGGCCAACGTGTATCTGGCCAAGCATACGGTACTCGGGCGGCCCTTGGTGATTAAGGTGCTGCATCGGACGTTGGCGCAGGACCCGGAAATGCGCGAGCGCTTTCGGCGGGAAGCCGAGGCGGCCGCACGGCTCATTCATCCGTTCATCTGCGCGATCGCCGACATGGGCACGGCCGGAGATATTGAGTATCTCGCCATGCCGTATTACGCCGGGGGATCACTGGCCGACCGGCTGATGCGCCGAAAGACCGTGCCTGCGCACGCGGCGGCATCGATTGCGGTGCAAGTGGCCTGCGCCCTCGATTACGCGCACCGCCATGGTGTCGTGCATCGCGACATCAAGCCCGACAACATTTTGTTTGACGAAGACGGGAATGTCGCGCTCACCGATTTCGGGATTGCCACGGCGCGATTTCACGGGCGACTCACCGCCGGTGGCCGTGCCATGGGGACGCCGCACTATATGTCCCCCGAGCAGGCCATGGGGAAGCTGGTGGATGGTCGCAGCGACCTGTATGCCGTGGGGCTGTTGCTGTACGAAATGCTCGTGGGACGTCCGCCCTTTGATGGCGACGATGCGTATGCGGTGGGATACAAGCATGTGCATGAGATGCCTGTTGCTCCGGATCAGGTAGATGCACGTATTCCAAGCGGTGTGAGTGCGATTACGATGACGTGCCTCCAGAAGGCCGCTGGTGATCGCTACGATCGTGGCTTTGAACTCGCCGATGCCTTGATCGCGTTTCTTGGGCACGCTGCCAGTGCAGAGCTGCGCGCCGCACGCGCGTCGCGCGCCTCCGGCTTGCCGCCGTACTCACCGTGACCACCAATACCGCCCGCACCATGCACCTCCACGCTGAGATCCTGACCGTACACACCACGCATCCGTTTGTTATTGCACGGGGCGGTTTCAGCGAGTACCGCGTGGTGTGGGTGCGACTCCGCGATCATGACGGTGTAGAAGGGTGGGGGGAAGCTGCGCCCAGTCGATTCTATGGTGAGACGGCAGACAGTGTGATGGCGGCGATGACGCAGTTTGCGCCGGTACTCGCACAGGCGGACGGTTGGTCGATTGAGGCGATCGAGCACCGCTTGGAGAAGACGTTGCGCTGGAATGCGGCGGCACGCTGTGCCATCAGCGCGGCGCTGCACGATGTTGCGGCTAAGCGGCTTGGTGTTCCGCTGTGGAAATTGTGGGGCCTTGATCCAACGGCGGCGCCACGTTCGACCTTTACCATCGGGATTGCCCCCGATGCCGAGACGTTGCGTGCGCGCGTGCGCGAAGCCGCGGCGTATCCCATTCTCAAGATTAAACTGGGTTCGAGCTGGGATCGTGAGGTGCTGCGCATTGTCCGCGAGGAGGCCCCGCACGCCACGCTCCGGGTAGACGCCAATGCGGCATGGACCGCGAAGCACGCCGTAGCCATGCTGCAGGCACTGACCGATGTGGGCGTTGAGATGCTGGAGCAGCCGTTGGCCCGGCACGATCTCGACGGGCTCCGCTTTGTCCGTGAGCGGTCACCGATACCGGTGATTGCGGATGAATCGTGTGTGGTGTCCACCGACATCCCTAAGTTGGTGGGCGCCGTGGACGGGATCAATATCAAACTGGCCAAGTGTGGCTCGCTGCGCGAAGCGATGCGCATGATCGCGGTGGCGCGCGCCCATGGTTTGCGGGTGATGTGCGGCTGCATGATTGAGACCACGCTTGGTATTGCGGCGGCGGCCCATTTCTCGCCGTTGCTCGACGATGCCGACCTCGATGGTGCGGCCCTGCTGCGCGATGATCCCTTCACCGGTCCGTCTATTCCCAACGGGCAGATCACGCTCAGTGATGCGCCGGGACTCGGCGTGCAGCGCCGCTGACGGCGCGTGTGACGCACCTGCCGACCCCCTCCGCGCACGGGCCACGCTGTATTGAGGTCGCGTTGGCGGTGCCCCTGTTCCGGACCTTTACCTATGCCGTGCCGGAGGAGATCGCGGTGCCAATCGCGCCCGGGTCCCGGGTGCTGGTGCCGTTTCGTCACCGCCAGGAGATCGGGATATGTCTGGGCGCTGTGGCACCACCCGACGGGGTGGTGCTGAAGTCCGTTCAGGCCGTGGTGGATGACGTGCCATCGCTCCCCGCGTCGCTGCTGCACACGGGGCGGTGGATTGCCGACTGGTATGCTGCGCCGCTTGGACTCACGCTACGCTCGATGTTGCCAACCGCGCTTACCGTTGCCACGGCGTCGGCACCCTCGGTGAAAACGCAGCGGGTGGTGCATCTGGTCACGGATCTTCCCTCGTTGCTGCAGCGCGAGCAGCTGTTTGCCCGCGCGAAGCAGCAGCGCGTGGTGTACGACTTGCTCGAGGCCCATGGTGGTACGGCACCGTTCGAGTCGCTGCGCGTGCAGGCCAATTGCAGCGCCGGGGTGTTGACGGCCATGGCGAAGCGGGGGCTGGTTGAGATCCGTGATGAGGTGCAGCAACGTGATCCCTTTGCCGGTCGTACCGGTACGGCGCCCCCACCGCATCCCAGCGCACAGCAGCAGGAAGCGGTACGCACCATTCTCGCGGGGGAGGCGGGACAGGTGTTTTTGCTGCATGGCGTAACCGGTAGCGGCAAAACGTTGGTCTACATCGAGGTGTTGCGCGCGGTATTGGAGCAACGCGGTCAGACTGCCATTGTGCTTGTGCCTGAGATTGCCCTCACGTCGCAAACTGTTGATCGCTTTCGTGGGGCATTTGGTGATGACGTGGCGGTGTTGCACTCCGGCCTGAGCGATGGGGAGCGGCTTGATGCGTGGCGGTCGCTGCGCCGCGGTGAGCGGCGTATTGCGGTGGGCGCGCGGTCGGCGCTGTTTGCCCCCTTGGAACGGGTGGGGGTTGTGATTGTGGACGAAGAACATGAAAGCAGCTACAAGCAGTCGGAAACGCCACGCTATCATGCCCGCGAGGCCGCGATCGTTCGTGCGCGTGCGGAGGGCGCGGTGGTGGTGTTGGGCAGCGCAACACCAAGCCTGGAAACGTGGGAGCGCGCCGATCGGGGTCAGGCCATCCGGTTGACGCTCCCTGATCGTGCAGCGGGCGCCCAATTGCCACCCGTTACCGTTGTTGATATGCGGGTGGAGATGAAGCAGGCGATCGCGGCCCGGAACCCCAACGCCCCCTATGACGAAACGTTGGGGGTGTTCAGCACGTCGCTGCTCGTGGCCTTGGAGCAACGGCTGGTGCGTGGTGAGCAAAGCTTGCTCCTGCTGAATCGCCGTGGGTACTCCGCGTTCATGCAGTGCAACGCCTGTGGTGACGTGCCGGTGTGTCCACACTGCAGCATCTCGCTCACGTATCACCGGATTCCTGAGATGCTGGTGTGCCACTACTGTCAGTTTCATCAGCCGGTACCGGCGCAGTGCCCGCAGTGTGCGTCGGACACCATGCGTCGTCGTGGGCTGGGCACGCAACAGGTGGAACGCATGCTGGCGGAGCGCTTTCCGGAGGCGCGTATTGCGCGCATGGATGTGGATACCACGAGTGGGAAGTGGGCCCACACGCAGATTCTCGATCGGGTGGCGCGCGGCGAGGTGGATATCCTGTTGGGCACGCAGATGATTGCCAAGGGACTCGACTTTCCGAACGTGACACTGGTTGGTGTGGTGGATGCCGACACGGGACTCAATCTTCCCGATTTCCGGGCGGCTGAGCGTACCTTTCAGCTGGTCAGTCAGGTGGCGGGGCGCGCGGGGCGTGGTCCCAAAGGGGGGGATGTGATCATCCAGACCCGGATGCCCGGCAGTCACGCCATTCAGCATGCGATCACGCATAACGTGACGGGCTTTGTGCACGAGGAACTCGGGGCACGGCGCATGCCGGCGTATCCCCCGTTTGTGAGCATCGCCAATGTGATGATCAGCGGACTCGATCAGGCCGCCACAGCGACCATGGCCTTGTCGGCGGCGGAGTGGGTGCAGCGATTGATTCACCGGCAGGGGCTGCGCGATGTGGTGCTGGTCGGTCCTGCTCCGTGCCCGATTGATCGCATTAAAGACCGGTGGCGTTGGCACTTCTTGCTCAAGTCGTCGCAGCCGAAGTTGATGACGCGGGTGGCCCGTTACCTCGCCGAGCGGTATCCCGTGCCGGCGGTGCATGAGCTGCGCCTCACCGTGGACCGCGATCCGGTGTCGTTACTGTAGGCGATTGCTCAGCCCTCGGGTTGGATGGTTACTTTCACGCATGTCACTTCACACCCTCGCGGCGATTCCGCCGTATGTCTTTTACGAACTCGACGCGCGTCGAGTGCGTCATCGCGCGGCCGGCAAGTCGCTCATCGACGTCGGGATCGGCAGCCCCGATGGGCCCATTCCCGACGTGGTCATTGAGGCCATGCAGCGCACGGCGGGGGATCGCGCGCTGAGTGGATATCCGGCGTTTCGCGCGCATCCGGCCTTTGCCGCCGCCGTGGTCGCCTATCTCGGCTCGCGGTTCGGAGTGACGGTGGATCCGGTGGCGGAGCTGTTAGCGTTGGCGGGTTCGAAGGAGGGGATTGCCGAGCTGATTTTGTCGCATACCAATCCCGGTGATGTGGTGTTGGTGCCTGAGGTGTACTACCCGGTGTATGCGCGCGCGACGCAGCTGGCGGGTGCCATCCCGGTGTTTGTGCCCATGCTCCCAGACGGCCGCCTTGACGTTGAGGCCGTGGCGCCTGCCGATGTGGCGCGCGCCCGTGTGTTGCTGGTGAATTATCCCTGCAATCCCACCACGGCTTCGATTACCCTGGATGACTACGCCACACTCGTTGCCTTCGCCGAACGACATCAGCTGTTGCTGATCAGCGACCTGGCGTACAGTGAACTGTCGTTTGACGGGTATCGCGTCCCGAGTGTGCTGCAAGTGCCCGGCGCGTTGCGCGTGGCGGTGGAGTTACACACCTGCAGCAAGAGCTTCAACATGGCCGGCGTGCGCATCGCGTTCGTATGCGGAAAGCGGGAGGCTATTGCCCAGCTGGATGGGTACCGGTCAAACATCGGCTATGGCGTGACGACGTTGGCACAGATGGCAGGGACGGCCGCGTTCACGCACCATGCCACCATTATCCCGCCGATTGTGGCAGAGTATCGCCTGCGCCGCGATGCTGTGGTGCAGGCGTTGCGCGCCGGTGGGTGGCCGGTGGAGGCTCCCCGCGCCACCATGTATCTCTGGCTGCCGGTCCCGGCGGGATACGACGACTGGGGGTGGGTGGACGCGTTGATGGACGGCCCCGGTGTGGTAGTGACACCGGGGATCGCCTTCGGCGAGGCTGGCCGTGGGCGTTTCCGGCTATCGCTGGTGCAGCCGGCCGACCTGCTCACGCGGGCGGCCGCCGCGATGACGTCGATCGCCCCCGTGATGGGGTCCGCGTTGCACCCCTAGCGGGGACATCGCGTGAGGGGTCGCATTTCGCTATATTGCACAGTTGCACATGGCACCGTGCTGACACGGGTGCTCGTCCGTTTCTTTTGGCTCTCCTCCTCCAGCTGATGACACCATCGATCGACCCTGTGGTTCCAGACGACGACGCGGTACAGGCGGCGTTGATTGAGCCGACGGACGAGGTGGCGTTGGAGAGTCGATCGTTGGAAGTGCCCCCTCCCGTGGTACCGGATCGCGCCGATGCGCCGGTGTCCGAGATTACGGAGCGATTCCTTCGGGTGGTGATCGCGCATGTTCCGCTCGCGCGCATTGAGGAGTTGCACCTGTTTTCGCCGTTGCGTCAGAGCGGTGTGGAAACAGGAATCGCCGTGATTGCCGCGCGCGTCCCCATCGTGCTGGAGCAACCGCCCATGGCTCCGGAGCTGCTGCTCGATGACGAGGTGGTAGCGGTTGCCGACGCGGTTGATGCTGAGACGGATGACGCCGACGCGGTTGATGCCGACGCGGATGACGCCGACGTGGTTGATGCTGACGTGGTTGATGCGGAGGCGGCTGATGAGCCCGCCGAGCAGCCCGCGGCTGAAGAGCCGCTGGCTGAAGCGCCGTTGGCCGAAGCGCTCGCAGCACCGGCAGTGCCGCGGATCCGGCATACGGTGTACACCGCGCGCTACCGGCTGGTGCAGAAGGGCCCTGAGCGCGGGAAGTGGGAAGCGGATGTGGTGGCCGAAGCCGAGGCGCCGCTGATTACGGTGGATCTGGTGGTGCGTGGTGTGCAGCGTCGTGCCGGTGAGGAATCGGAGATCGTGCGATACACGGCTGCGCAGCTCGCGCGCGCGCTTCGCGTGCCGTATCTCGCGGAGTGATCCGTTTGGTGAGTATGGTTGGATGAGTGGCGGTCACGAAACGCCAACGAGTGCCGCGGCCATCGCGGCCGACCGGGAGGCGTTTCGCGTCTTTTTGCGCGAGCACAATCTGCCGGCCACGGCGCAGCGTCTCGCCATCGCTGATGTGGTGTTAGGGACCGATCGTCATTTGTCCGCAGACGACGTGGCCCGCGAGCTACGCGCACACGGAGCGCGCGCGGGCACCGCGACGGTGTACCGTACCCTTGAGGTGCTGGTGCGAAGCGGACTGGTTGTGGAACGCGACTTCGCGGAAGGCTTCAAGCGGTATGAGGCTTCCCGTGGCATCCCGCATCATGAGCATTTGTTGTGCACAATGTGTGGCCGCGTGACGGAGTTTCGCGATGAGCGGTTGGAGCGGATGACTACGCTGCTGGCTGAGGCCCACGACTTCTCGCGTCAGCGTCATCGGCTTGTGATTTACGGCTTGTGCGGCGCCTGCCGCCGTGGGCCTTCCTCCAGTACGTCGGGTATGCATCATGGCTCCTGATTCTCTCACCGTTCTGGTGGCATTCACGGCCGGGTTACTGAGCTTTCTCAGTCCCTGCGTGTTACCGCTGGTGCCCAGCTACATCACGTTCATTACCGGCATGGGGCTGGATGATGTCTCGCGCTCCCGACGTGCGGCGCTCACGCACGCGGTGCTGTTCGTCTTGGGATTCTCGTTCATCTTCGTGGCACTCGGTGCGGGAGCAACGGCATTCGGCCAGCTGATGCTGGCCTATCGCGGGTATATCGCGCGGGTGGGCGGTGTCCTGATGGTGCTGATGGGGCTGTGGATGCTTGGTGTGTTGAATATCGGAGCGCTCCAGCAGGAGCGGCGCATTCATCTCAGCGACAAGCCGATCGGGTATCTCGGGACGGTGCTGGTTGGTATCGCCTTTGGCGCCGGCTGGACACCGTGTCTGGGTCCAACCTTGGGAGCGATCCTGCTCCTGGCGGCAAACGAATCGCAGTTGGGCAAGGGGATCACGCTGCTTTCGTTTTACTCGCTCGGCCTCGCCGTGCCGTTCCTGTTAAGTGCGCTCGCCTTAGAGCATTTCCTGGGATTCTTTCAGAAGTTCAAAAAGAATCTGGGGCTGGTGAATCGCCTCGCGGGGGCCCTGCTCATTGTGGTGGGCGTGCTCATGTTCACGGGGTGGTTTGAGCGATTAGCGGCCATCCTTCAGCCGCTCACCCCCGCCTTCCTGGTGGAGCGCCTCTAGCGCCCGCGGGCGGAACTCCCCCGTCCCGCACCGGCACGCCGGGCTGCACATTGTATCGCATCCCCATTCCGGACGCCCTCCATGCCGCGGCTCCTCCGCACTGCCTGCCTGCTGTTCATTGCCGCCTGTCGCACCGCCCCCGAGGCGCCGGCGGTGCCGCTGTACAACAACCTCGGCGCGCATCACTACCGCATCAGCACGGCCGATTCGCTCGTGCAGCGCTACTTCGACCAGGGGCTCCGGCTCTACTACGCCTTCAATCACGCCGAGGCGATCCGCGCCTTCGAGGAGGCCGGCCGCCGCGATCCCGGGTGCGCTCTGTGCCGCTGGGGGGTAGCGCTCGCCTACGGCCCCAACATCAACGCCCCCATGGATTCGGCCGCTGGCGTGGCGGCGTGGGCGGCCATCCACGAGGCGCAGGCGCACGCCACCGGTGCCAGCGACCGCGAACGCGCCCTTATTGACGCACTGGCTGCACGCTACGCCGAGGTGCCCCCCGCCAACCGCAGCGCGCTCGACTCCGCGTGGGCCGTCGCCATGGGCGCCGTTGCCGCCCGCTTCCCCGACGACCTGGAGATTGCGACGCTCCGCGCCGAAGCGCTGATGGACCTGAGCCCGTGGAACTACTGGAACACCGACCTCACGCCGCGCCCCGACACGCCGGAGATCCTCGCGACCCTCGAGCGCGTCATGGCGGCCGACTCCACCCATCCCGGCGCGCATCATTTTTACATCCACGCCGTGGAGGCCGTGGAGCCCCAACGGGCCGTCGCCGTCGCCGAGCGTCTGGCGAGCCTGATGCCCGGCGCGGGGCATCTGGTGCACATGCCCAGCCACATCTACATCCGGGTGGGGCGCTACGCCGACGCCGTAGCCATCAACGAGCACGCCACGCACGCCGACGAGACGTGGATTCGTGACCAGCGCCCCGGCCCCGGCTTTTACCTCGCGGCCTACTACCCGCACAACTACGACTTCCTCGCCTTCGCGGCCAGCATGCTGGGGCGGAAGGCGCAGACGCTTGACGCGGCCGACCGGGACGCGGCTGCCGTGCCGCGCGACCTCCTCGGCGCGCCCGGGTACACCCTGCTGCAGCACCATCTCACCAAGCGGCTGCAGGCGCGCGTGCGCTTCGCGGTGTGGGACGAGCTGCTCACCGAACCCAAGCCCACCGACAGCCTGCGCCATGCGGTGGGGATCTGGCACTACGCCCGCGGACGGGCCCTCGCCGCTACGGGGAAGGTGGCGGAGGCCGCCGCCGAGCTGGAGTCGCTCCGCGCGCTCGCCACCGACAGCACCCTGTCGTCGCAGCGCATGGAGTACAACAGTTCCGGCGCCGTACTTGGCGTGGCCTCGGAGGTGTTGGCCGGCTTCGTGGCGCAGGCGTCGGGCGACCCGGCGATGGCCGTCAGCCGCCTGGAAGCGGCCGTGCGGAAGGAAGACGCGCTCACCTACGGCGAGCCGCCGGAGTGGACCGTCCCTCCGCGTCAGGAGCTGGGGGCGGTGCTGCTGGCGGCCGGTCGCGCGCGCGATGCGGAACGCGCGTTCCGCGAGGAGCTGGGCAAGTTCCCCGAGAACGGCTGGTCGCTCCGCGGGTTGGCGGCATCCCTGCGGGCGCAGGGAAAGTCGGCCGAGGCCGCCGGCGTTGAGGCGCGGTTCCGGAAAGCGTGGGCAACGGCGGACATCGACAAGGTGCGCTAGCCCCCGCCCGCGCACGGCGCATGTTGGCGGTGTTGCTACGCAGCCTCGATGGATTCCAGCAGCTGTTGGCGTTGCAGGAGCTGCGTGTAGCGCCCGCCGAGGCGTACGAGTGCGTCGTGCGTGCCTGATTCCACGATGTGTCCCTCGTGAAGTACGAGAATCTGATCGGCATCGCGCACGGCACTCACCCGATGCGACGTGATCACGACAGTGCGTCCGCGCAGGGCTGTACGGAGCGCATGGAGAATGGCGGCTTCCGTCTGCGTATCCACCGCAGAGAGGGCATCATCAAGCAGTACGACGCGCGGCTCACGGGCGAGTGCACGGGCCAGCGCGGTGCGTTGCTTTTGTCCGCCCGACAAATTGATGCCACGCTCGCCAAGGCG
>CANHTA010000053.1 GCA_947463135.1 Gemmatimonadota bacterium | reverse complement strand
TCGCCCCGCTGGCGAACGATTCGGGACGCTTCCGCGGTCAGCGGAGCTGCTGGGGCGGGCGCGCGGAGGTCCGCCACATGCTGTACATGGCGGCCCTCACGGGGGCCCGCCACAACCCCGTCCTGCGCGACTGTTATCAGCGGCTCCTCGCCGCCGGCAAAGCCCCCAAGCTCGCCCTGATGGCCTGCATGCGTCGTTTGCTCGTGATCCTGAACACCATGATGAAAACGGGTCGGCACTGGGAAGTGCCGACCCCCTCCACCCCTTGACCTTTAACACCGCTACTAGGCTGTTGGCTGTTCAGCCCCGCGCCGCCAACCCTAGATGATTTCGCACGCCCCACCGGCACACGCCACCGTGTCGGCCAGCGTCGTCATGTCCACGCCCTCGAGCAACATGGTGTAGTCCACGGGGCGATAGGTGAGCGCGTTCCAGCGAATCAGATCGGATTCCGTGGTGACTTCTTCACGCGGGGCTTGGGCGTAAATCTTGTCACCGGTTTCACGCAACAGCGAAATGCCGGCGAAGTATTCCTTGTTATCCCAAATGAACTGCTGCACCGCATCCCACTCTTCGTCCTTCACCGTGACGGTGTTGGACACGTTGTGGTGCAAGCCAGGGTTGTACTGCTCGTGACGGCGGCCGGCACGCACCCAATGCTCCTGCACCAGTCGCACGTACTCCAGAAACTGTACGGCACCCACATCTTCCTTCAGAATCGCGTCCGGCTCGGCGCTCACCGGGAAGGTGATGACGTCGGTGGTCTCGGGATCCCACACCGACGTTTCCGTCATATGCGGATTGTGCAGCTTGAACCACTGATACAACGGTTCCGTGCGAGCCGCCTGTACGCGCCGGAAGTAATGACGGGCGTGGTGCGGATGAATACCGGACCCCGCACCCAGCACGAGGCTGGCGGTGCCTTCGGGCTTCACGCAGGTGATGCGCGCGGCCGGTTCGATGCCGAGGTGCGCCGCGATGGCCGCGTTGGTGTCGAGGCATTCCTGCGCACCGCGTTCGAGCACCGCCGGATTGAGCAACAGTGACGGACGGTCGAGAATGCCGCAGATGGACACGCCAAGCAGCGATTCCCGTTCGTTAATCACCCGCGTGGCCGCGCCGAGGTACGGGATGTCGGTGTAGGCCGCCTGCATGGTGCCCAGCAGCGAGGCGGCACGGCAGCAGGCGAGGAACGACTCCTCGCTATCGCAGGCGCCGGCATTGATGGTGGTGAGATTGCACATCTGCCAGCCCGACAGCCGCGAGCCGATGGCAACATCAGGGCGACCGTAGGCGGCGAGCTTCGCCTGCGCCGCCTCGTCAACGATCATGTACGGAGCAAGCCCGATTTCCACGCACGGATTGGCCCCGTATTCCGCGTCATCCACGAAGTAGAAGCCCGGCTCCCCGAATTCCTTCTGGAAGTCAAACAACTTGGCGAAATCGGACGGTTGCACGGTGTCGCGCACGAGCACGGCCGAATTGTTGGACTTGCCACGCTGCGGGTTGGTTTCAAACCAGTTACCCGTTTTCGCGGCCGCCATTTCGTCGTCGTCGGACGAGAAGAGGCAAATGGTGGCCGAGCGGCGGATGCCTCCGGAGAGCACCGCCACCGCGACGTGCATCATGATGTCGTACACTTCAATCGGACGCAGCGCACGGCCTGGGACCTGGTCAAGCATCCGTTCGGCGGCGGCCAGCGCCTTCTTGAGCGGCAAGTGCCCGGGAGCCCGGCCACCCGAGGTGCGCAGCGCCTGTCCACGTGAGCGGATCGCGCTGTAATTGAACTCTACCTTGGTTCCGTCGAGGTACGACCGGACCAAGGCGTCCAGCGCGTCCGCCCACCCTTCCAGCGTGTCGGGCACGGTGTAGTGCACCACGGGCAATTCGTTTTCCGGGGCGCGCAGCGGGAACGTGGGGAGCTGGGCCACGTGCTGCTTTTGCACGCTGAAGCCCACGCCGGTGCCCGACATGAGCAGGAAGAACGATTCCTTGAACGCGTCGAGCCGGTCCATGTGCGTAAACGCGCAGTTGAACATGCGCGCATTGTTGGCCTCAATGGCCCGGCCACCAAACTGCAAGGAGCGCATGGAGGGCAGAATGGCGCGCCGCTGCAGCGCCGCTTCCGTGTCGTCGATGAGCGCGGCGAACGAGCGGCCACCAAAGCCTGCCACCGGCTCGTGGAGATGCGAGGCGAAGTGCGCCCGATGCATGTCCATGACACGGGTAAACGCTTCGGCCGGCGTCTCGCGGCGGCCGAGATCTTCCCGGTAGCGCGAGTAGCGCGACAAAAAGATGTAATCCTGCATGCCATTCTCGGCGTGCTGGGTCATGCGGTGCTGCGCCCGGGCCGCACGGTACAGCACGTACCGCTTCGCGATGTCCCAATGACCGCGCGCCGCGATCATCATTTCCACAATGTCCTGGATCTCTTCCACCGTGGGCACGTGATCCTGAGCGCGGCGCTCGACCGTGTTCACCACCAGTTGGGTGATGGCGCACACGTCGGCGAAGTCGGTAAAGCCCAAGCCGAAGCGGTGGGCGGCATCATCGTGCAGCGGGTTCGGCGCGTCGTCGTGCCGTGACGCGTAGAACGCGAGGGCGATGGCGCGCGTAATGCATTCCGGATTCCACGCGGCGGCGCGACCATCGCGCTTGATGACCTGCGTGACCGCTTTGATACCGGAGGCATCGTAGCTGGCTCTGAACTCGGAACTGCGGGGGGCGACGGTCGAGACCAATTGTGCCTCCAAGAGGTGAACCAGCGATTGAATGCACACCCCCGAGGAGCTACGCCCTCGCGCCCGGTTCGCACACCGGTCACGAAAAAACCCCTTGCCACGTGGAGCAAGGAGTTCAGCGGAGCCGCAGGCCGTTCGACACGAACGGACTACAGCGATCCCCGGCGACCCTCCCTCGAGGGTGCGCGCGGACTCCGGTCGCTGGCAGGTCTTCTGGCTTGGGATTCGTCCTCCGGAGCAGCCTTCCCGTGTACCCCAGGGGGTATTCAGTGGCGTGCAACTCCGTCGTCCTCCCTCACAGCGGCGGGGCCGCCCCGGTATTGCACCGGAGTTCCCTCTTAGCGCCGAACCTGCAAGCAGGCTCGGCGACCAGCGCCTATGTCTCAAATCAGTTGGTAATACGGTTGCCTGCAGACACGAATAGTTGCAGGCCCTGAAAGTTCCTGCGGAAAGGCGCTGCTGTCAATACTTGTTTGCAGCCACAAGCCCATCCGGGCTCCACAATTTTTCCCCGCGTGAGGTGGGTCGGTGCACTGGCGTGACAGTGGCTCCAGAGTGCCGTGCACACCACCACCCCACCCGGCGCCGGACGGTGGCCGCCCGGCTTACTTCACGGTGATCAACTTCACCATCCCCTTCTCGGTGTGGGCGCGTCCATCGCGGGCCGGGATCAGGCACGCCAAAATGTAGCGACCCGGTTTCATGCGGACGGTGAGGAACGTTTCCGCATTGGCCGCGATGGGGCCGGTCTGACCCAGCGTCGGCATCCATGGCGGAATGATGCCTTTGCTGTGGTACATCGCGAGAAATTCCCGCAACGTGTGATTGGCCGGCAGCTCCAGCAGCGCGAGGGCGTGCAGATCCGCCCCCGCATTCGTAAGGTTGAACACCACGATGCCGGACGCCACCTGATCCGGCGCCGAGAATTCGTAGTCCACGCCTTTCACGGGCACGTAGGTCACCCGATTCGCCGCGGCCGGTGCGGGCTGCGATGCCACGGGTTTGGCGGGTGCCACCTGCGAGACGGCGGCACGCACGGGGGAAAGCGACAGCACGAGCGCGGCGAGCGCGGCGAGCGGACAGAGCGACTGAGCGACACGCATCAGGATCTCCTGGGCAGTGGGATGCTTCGAGTCTGCGACCGGTGCACTCTTATGGTGCAGCCCGCCCGGGCGGGCGTCAATATGGTATCGCCCGCTATTCTCGCGTGTGGAACCGTGTTCACCGGATGGGGACACGTACAGTAAGGTCGAGCCCCTCGGTGCTTCACCACCCGTCTACATCGCGATCTTTTTTCCCTCGAGCTTCTTCTTCTGCTCGCGCAGATGCTCCTCGAGCTTCAGCCGCGGAATGCCCTTGGCCAGCCACTGCGGGGCCTTTTCCCCCTTCAGGTAGCTGTCCCAGTACTCCATTAACCGCAGGTCGTAGTCCTTGCGGTTCTTCAGTTGCGCCAAGCCGTGGTTCTCGCCCACGTACTCCAACAGGATCACGTCTTTGTTGAGCTGCCTCAGGGTATTGTAGAAGGTGATGCCCTGATTGAAGTCCACCGCGCCGTCCTTGTCGTCATGCAAAATGATGAGCGGCGTCTTCACCTTATCGGCAAAGCGGTTGGGAGAATTGCGCTCATAGGCGTCCTTGTTCTCCAGGAAGTTGCCCTTGAAGCGCCCCTGTGAGCTCTGGAAAATCCCCTGATTGGTATTCCCCGAGTTCCAGTACACCGAGCTGTACATGCTCACCATGTCGGTGAGCGGCGCGCCCGCCACCGCGCTCTTGAACATGTCGGTCTGACCGATGAGGAACGCGGTCTGATACCCGCCCCAGGAGTGGCCGTGTAATCCCACCTTGGCCGAATCCACCACCCCCGTTTTGATGGCGGCCTTCACGGCCGGCACCACGCTCCACACCGCACTCATGCCCGGATCGTTGATTTTGTACACGATATCGGGGAGAAATACCGCGTAGCCGCGGGAGTTGTGCACCCCGATCAACGCATTGGGGGAGCTTGAGAAGGTGGGCGAGTAAAAGCTGTTCAGGTTGTCCGATTGGAGTTCGTAAATGAACACCAGTGTTGGATACGACCGGCCTTCCTCGTAGCCCGCCGGAAGGTAGAGCGCGCCTTGCAGGGAATCGCCCTTCTCGGTGACGTAGTTCACCAAACGCGATCCCGCCGACCACGCCACCCCGTTCAGCCCGGGGTTGGCCTCCGACAAACGGAGCGAGTCGGTGATCGTGCCGTTGCCGAAGGACACGCGCCAGTAGTCGGGGAACCGGGTGGAGGTCTGAATGGAGGACACCCATACGTCGGCGTCGCGCGCCTTCATCGGCGCATGACGCGCATCGCGCCACCCGGTGATCGCGACCGCCCCCGGTTTCGCGGGATCGATGCGCACAATCGCTTCCTTTTTCGTGAGGGCCTGCATCGCCGCCATGTACACGGGCTTCGACAAGTCGATGAACCGTTCACGCGGGTCGGTGGTGATCACGCGCGTATAGCGTGTCCGCGTGGCGCGCCCATTCCCCGTGAGATTGACCCAACTCCGGCCGCCCATGCCGATGCGCCACACGTCGTAGTTGTCGCTGATCAGCGCAAAGCGGCCATCGGTGCTCCAGCCCACCACCGTCGTGCTCGGCCGGTCCACATTGTGGTCGTCTTCCGTGTCGATGAACGAGACGGGGGCGCCCGCGGTGAGATTCACCGTGGTTTTCGTGGCCACGTCGTACGCGTGAAAGTGGCCGTCATCCCAGAAGAGCACGGCCTTCCCCTCGGGGGACAACGAGGAGGTCCCCCGGAGTGCCTTCCGCACCAGGGTCCGCGTACCCGTCCGCGCGTCAATCAGATACAGGTCGCGCTGCTGCACGCCGTCATAGCTGGCCTGACGCTCGTACGCCTGATTATCGGTGCCAAGCACGTAGCGATCACGGGCGCCGATCGTTCCGGTTCGCACCACCTCATCGGTGAGTTGCACCACCGCCGGCGCGGTGGGCAGATAGGTGGCCAGGAACGAGAAACTCTTGTCGGCATTCTCCTGCACAATCTGCAGCGATTGGAGGCGGGCATCCTTCCCGTGCCAGAGAATGAGCGACGGGCGGTCATCGTCGTCGAGCTGTTCGCTTTTGGGCACCGGTGAGGTGGCCACCCGCAGGCCGATCACGAGGCCATCCATCTGCTCCAACCAACGCGGCGTGCGCTCAGGGCTCACTTCCATGCCCTGCGGGAGGACGCCACCGGCGCCGGTTCCCACCGCCATGATCTGCGGGCTCATGGCCCCAATCCGTGACACCCCGGTGGCCATCCAGGTGGTGTCGGTCCCCGCGCTGTCGATCGTGCCTTTGAGATAGGCAAAAGCGGCCACCGTGTCGCTCCACGCGAGGCGACGATAGAGCGCCTTCCCGGCGTCGATGGACTTCACCGTCCCCGCCACGAGATCACGCAGCTGCACGCCGTTCCCCAGCTGATCGCGCGCATCAATGGTGTAGCTGAGCCAACGACCGTCCGAATTGAAGGCAAAGTCTCCCACATTGCCCACGTTGAAGCTGGCGTTGGTCCCCAGCTCGTGCAGCAGCAGGTCGGTGCCCTCCACCCGTGCGGCGCCGCCGCCGATTGGATTGCCCCCCATCCCGGGCGCGCCGGGACCCGGGAGCCCACCCCCACCGCCACCACCACCCCCACCGCCCCCTCCGGCGTCGGGCGCATAGGCGTGCATGGCCACCCACTTCGGGGCCTCGCCACCAAAGGCGAAACGTCGAATCTTGTCGAACTCGCGCGACTCGCCCGTGGCCACGTTCACCAGCCGCAGCTTCGACTGGATGGCGCGACGCTCACGGCGCAGCCGCTTCTGGTCAACGGCCTTGGGATAGACCAGCATGGCGGCCCACCGCCCGTCCCCCGACAGTTGCAGCGCGGCGCTTCCACCGCCGCCAGGTCCACCGGCGGCGGCCGGCGCTTCACCGATGGGGAAGCGGAGCACCTTGCCACCGGAACGGGTCTCGCGAATCACCACGTCCGCGTCGCCCTCGTTGGGCGCCACGACGTACGCGAACCACGCGCCGTCGTTGGACAGGGATGCCCCGCGTAGGGACTTCCAGGCCGAGATGTCGGCGGGGGTGATGGCCCGTGGGGCACCGGCAGCCGCTTGGGCGCCGGCCGTTTGGGAAACGAGTGCAACGGGGGCAGCGAGCAACAGCGCGCCGGTCGCGAGGAGCTGCCTCGGGAACGCAAACATGTGAACTCCGAAGGGGAAAGGACGCGGGTAAAGCTACGGCGGCGCCTCGCGCGGTTAGTAGCGCACGATGTCGAGATAGGCGGTGCGGAACGTCTCCACCTGTGGCAGCGTGGCATCTTCGAGCGACGGCGCGTAGCCCACGAACGCATCGGCGCTGGCCACACGCTTCACCGGCGCATCGAGCCACGCAAAGCACTCATCGGCAATCTTCGCCGCGATCTCGGCGCCATAGCCCCACGACAGCGCATCTTCGGTGGCCACGATCACGCGGCCGGTTTTCTTGACGCTGGTGAACACGGTGTCCTCGTCCCACGGCGACAGCGTGCGCAGGTCGATGACCTCCACGCTCGGTCCACCCTCTTCCGCAATCTGATTGGCGGCCACCAAGGCCCGCTGTACCGTGGCGCCATACGTAACCAGCGTGACATCCGCACCGTCGCGGAGTACACGGGCCTTGCCGAACGGAATCATGAAGTTCGGCCCCGGATAGCACGCCTTGTTGTAGGTCTGCCGATACAGGTGCTTGTGCTCAAGGAAGAGCACGGGATCGTCACAACGGATGGCGGTGCGCAGCAAGCCGTTGGCGTCCAGTGCGCTGCTCGGGCACACCACGCGCAGCCCGGGGTTGTGCGTGAACAGCGACGCCCCCGTTTGCGAATGATAAATGCCACCGCGAATGTAGCCGCCGTAGGTGGTGCGGATCACCACCGGCGCGTTGAACGCATTGTTGGAGCGCCAACGCATGGTCGCGAGCTCGTCGCGAATCTGCATGAACGCCGGCCAGATGTAATCGAAAAACTGAATCTCCACTACCGGCTTGTACCCGCGATGCGCCAAGCCGATCGCCCGCCCGATAATGTTGGCTTCCGCCAGCGGCGAGTTATACACGCGGCCGCTCCCAAACTTGGTCTGCAGGCCGTGTGTCACTTTGAACACCCCGCCTTTCCCCTTCACTTTGCCCAGGTGCTGTTCGCGCGACACATCGGCCACATCTTCGCCAAACACGAGAATGCGCTCGTCGCGCGTCATTTCGTCGCGCATGCAGGCGTTGAGGAGGTCCACCATGGTGGTTGGCGCACCGGAGAACTGGGGGTCATCCTCTGTGTCGAATGGCTCCGCCGTGGGATCAACCTCGGGGGAGTACACGCCATACAACACCGTACTCGCATCAGGCTGCGGCTGGGCCAGGGCATCGTCGGTGGCCGCCAGAATCTCGGCGTCCACCGCGTCGCGCATGGCCTGCAACTCGGCCTCCGTGGCGTAGCCTTCCGCCATGAGATAGCGCGGGAACGTGGTGAGCGGATCACGCGCCGCATCGGCATCACGTTCGTCTTGCGGACGATAGAAGACTTCGTCGTCGGAGAGTGAATGCGAGTACGGGCGGATCACCTTGGCGTGGACGAAGGCCGGTCCCTTGCGCTCACGGGCATACGCCACGGCGCGCTGCATCACCTCGTACGACGCCAGGAAGTCACAGCCGTCAACCTCCTGGATGTAGAGCCCCGGGAAGGAGGCCACCAGTTTGGAGATCGACCCCCCGGCGGTATTCACTTCCACCGGCACGGAAATCGCATAGCCGTTGTCCTCCACCAGATACACCACGGGGAGCTTGAGATTGCACGCCGTGTTCAACGATTCCCAGAACTCGCCTTCGCTGGTGGTGCCGTCTCCGGTGGTGACCAGGGTGACCTCGTCGCCGGGGAAGCCGTCGGCGACGGCCCCCTGTTTGGCGCGCAACGTTGCTTCGGCATTCCCCACCGCTTGCAGGAATTGCGTGCCCGTTGGCGACGAGACGGACGTGATGTGTAACGCCTTCTGCCCCCAGTGACTCGGCATCTGCCGGCCGCCGGAGTTGGGATCGATGGCGGCGCCGACGGCGCTGTAGAGCATCTCGGCCGGCGTCATCCCAAGCTGCAAACAGAGCGCGCGATCGCGGTAGTAGAGATAAAACCAGTCATACGAGGCACGCAGCGTCAGCCCCGCCGCCGCCAGCACCGCTTCATGGCCGGCACCGGAGATCTGAAAGAAGATCTTGTTCTGACGTTTGAGCTGGATCTCTTTATCGTCGATTCGGCGTGACGTGTACATCACCCGGTAGGCGTGCAAAAGCTGCTCGCGCGTAAGCACGGGTTCGGCGGCCGTTTCCTTACGGGAGCGGCTTGGGCGGGTCGAAGTGGCCATCGGACTCATCATGAAGGGCTGGGAACGGGCAACGCTTTAACTTAATGCGCTTCACCGGTTGCAAGGCTTCTGGTGGAGAAGGGACAAGGATCTGCTTGCCGAGTCCTGATCCGGGCCACAGCTTGACAGTAGGCTCTGACTCCTTGACGACATTCCTTATGCATGCACCAACCGCACCCATGACCCCGTCTACCGGACACTGCATCTTCTGCGACCTGATCCGCGGGGCGGCAGAAGTGTCGATCTGTTACGAGGATTCGATCGCCATCGCGTTCCTCGATATTCAACCGGTCAACCCCGGCCATGTACTGGTGGTCCCACGTGAGCACTACGAAGTGCTGCAGGACATCCCCAAAGAGGTGGGCGCCCACCTGTATCAGGTGGCGGCCAAGCTGATCCCTCGGGTGCAGACGGCGTCGGGCGCGAGCGACATGAATATCGTGGTGAATTCGGGGGCGGCGGCCGGCCAGAATGTGATGCACTATCACATCCATTTGATCCCACGTCGTGAGGGCGATGGTTTTGATGTGCCCTTGCCCTTCCCGGGCTCCCAGATGCCCAACCGCCAGCAGCTTGATGGGATGGCGGCCCGCATTGGCAGCATGCTTCGCGATCCGCTCACGAACAGCGGTATGAAGGGGTAGGGCGTGTCGTCCTCCTCCGAACGCACGGCGCCGCGTGTTGGCGTGGTGGAAGAGCTCACCTGGCCCGCCATACGCGATGCCCAGTGGCCGGTGGCGCTGCTGCCGTTCGGTGCCACGGAAGCGCACAATACGCATTTGCCGTACGGTACGGACACCATGCTGGCGCGCGAGGTGGCCGCACGGGTTGCGGCGGCGTGCGCGGAGCAGGCGGTGCGCGTGGCCGCGCTTCCGGCGATCCCCTTCGGCGTGAATACCACGCAGTTGGATCTCCCGCTCACCATCAATGTCATGCCGAGTACGCAGCTGGCACTGTTGCGTGACGTGGTGCAGAGCCTTGAGCCACACGGTGTGCGTGCGCTCGTGCTGCTGAATGCACACGGAGGCAATGAACTGCGGGCCCTCGTGCGCGAGCTCCAACCCGGTACGCCCATCATCCTGGCCATTGTGAACTGGTGGCAAGCGGGCGATCACGACCTGTTCGACACGGCGGGGGATCATGCCGGCGAATTGGAAACGGCGGCGCTGCTGCACGTGGCACCGCATCTGGTGGTGCCGGATCGTGCCACGTGGGGCAACGGATACGCCAAGCCCAGCGTCTTCGACGGCGTGCGCAGCGGATGGGCGTGGCTCCCTCGTCGCTGGACGCAGGTCACCAGCGACACTGGCGTGGGCGATCCGCGGGCGGCTACCGAGGAAGCAGGGGCCGCGTTTGTGGCGCAGGCCGTACAGCGGATCTCGGCGTTCTGTGTGGAGCTGGCCCATGCCGATCCGCACGCCATGTGGGCCGACCGGTAACGCACGCCGTCCGCCGCACCGTTGTGCAGTACAGGCATCATGCTGTTCGTGAACACGTCCCTCTCTCTCTCCCTCCCATGCCCCTGTCTTTGTGTCGTGCCACGGCCGCGCTCGCGGTGCTCGCCTCGCTGGTCACGCAGGCTCCCCTGTCCGCGCAGAACGCGTCGCCGCTAGTTACCAAAAAGTTTGGTGATCTGGGGGAAGGGCCTTATCGGTCGCTCGTGATTCGCAATGCGATGGTGATTCCCGGACACGGTGGACCTCCGGCTGGTCCGTACGACATCCGGGTTGAAGGGAACATGATCACTGAGATGGTGCCCTTCGATCCGGTTACCGCGGAACGTGCCGGTGCGCGACCGCGCATGACCGGTGATCGGGTGATCGATGCCACCGGCAAATTCGTCATGCCAGGGATGATTGATCTGCATACGCACATCCGGACGCTTCCGCAGGAAATTGAGTACGTGTATTACCTCAAGCTCGCGATGGGCGTCACCACCATGGTGAATGCCGCCGATCGTGGTTATGCGGACGCCATGCGCGAGGCCAAGCGAAGCGCGGCCAACGAGATGATCGCGCCGCGTATGTATCCGCTGGTCAGCTATGGCGCCGGTACCAGCTTTACGCGGTTACAGCTCGATGATCCGGCGCTGGCGCCACAAGTGGTGAAAGCGATGGCGGCCAACGGCAACCGCGTGATCAGCATGGATCCGCTGGGATGGTCGCTGGAGCTGGTGACCGCGATTGCGAAAGCGGCGAAGGCGAATGCCATGATTACGTCGTTCCATTTACAGCCGGCGAATACCGCGGTGACACAAGCGGTGCGGGCGGCGTGTGCGGGCGTGACGATGATTGAACATCACTACGGCTACGCCGAGTCGGCCCTTGATCACAACACGCAGGATTTTCCGCGCGACTACGCCTATGGCAACGAGAACGATCGTTTTCGCGAAGCCGGACGCGTGTGGACCTACACGAACAAAGACCGCCTGCTCGGTGCGGTGGTGGACTCGCTGCTCCGGTGTGGCGTGACGATGCTGCCAACCCGTGTGGTGTATGAGGCCAACCGCGACGTGCTGCGGGCCACCTCACTCCCTTGGACCGAAAAGTATACCCACCAAGCGCTCTGGAACTGGAATCTCCCCAACCCGGCGTTTCACGGCGCGTATCACTACGACTGGACCAGTGATGATGAGTACAACTGGACGGCGGCGTATCGCACGTGGGGTGATCTCATCTACGAGTTCAACCGGCGTGGCGGCCGCGTGGCCTTTGGTACGGACGACAACTACATCTGGGCCACCCCGGGCTTCTCGTCGGTGCGCGAACTGCAGCTTGGTCGCGAGACGGGAATGAACACGCTCGAGGTGCTCAAGTCCGCCACCTACAATTCGGCGCAGACCTTGGGCGAGCCAACGCTCGGATTCGTGCGCCCGGGCTATAAAGCCGATCTGCTGATTGTGGACGGCAATCCGGCTGCCAATCTCAAGTTCCTCTATTCGTTTGGCGATCTCACGCTCGACAAGAGTGGCGCGATGTACCGCACGAAGGGGATCGTGCACACCATCAAGGATGGGGTGGTGTTGGAGAATGCCAACTTGATGCGTGAGGTGGAACGCATGGTACAGGCCTCGCGCTCGCTGGCGCCAGCGGCAGACCCTGTGCGGGACCCGTTCAAAGTGTCGGGGCCGCCGGGCGCTCCAGGCAAGCGCTAGTCGGGGCTACTTCACGCGCGTGCCCTGCTTGATCACCATCTGCACATGGCGCAGTGTTTCGATGGTGATCAGGGGGTTTTCCCGTACGGTGATCAGGTCGGCGGTTTTGCCGACCGACACCGTACCAACCTGGTCTTGCAGGCCAAGGGACATGGCCGGCCAGAAGGTGGCCGCGCGAATGGTCTCCATGGGATCCATGCCATACTGCCGCACCCATGTGATCATTTCCTCGGCGGTGGCGTAGCCGTGAAAATTGCCGGGTACGCCGGCGTCGGTCCCAATGAGTAATCGGGCCCCACTTTCCCGCAGCTGACGGAACTTCGTGGCCAAGGTGGGGCCGCGATCGGGCACGAGCCGATAGTACTGCAGGGTGTCGAGCCGATCCAACGACTGACGAATGTCCCGCACCATCGCCTCGGGCAGATACTGGTACCACTGCGGATCATCGAGATACTCGTGGTCGTCGCGGCGGCGCGGAAAATTGGTGAGCACGTCAATCGTGGGCGTCCACCACAGCGGACCTTTCGCACCCTGTGCGGTGCGCTCGTGAAGCGCGCGCATGACGTCGTCGGGGTAGCGCGGTGATGCCTGCATGCCGGTGTGCTCGAAATCATCCACACCCACCTCAAGCCCTAACCGCACTTCCTCCGGCCGGTGGGCGTGCGCCACCACCGGCAGACGTCGCTGATGCGCCTCGTCAACGATGGCCTGAATCTCTGCCTTCGTCATCTGATCCTGATCAATCAGCTTGATGACGTTCACCCCCGCGTCGGCGAGCTTCCGCACTTTCGCGCGCGCGTCAGCGACGCCATCAATGCCCCACCGGAACTGCTCAGTGCCGGGATAGGGAGCATGCTGCAGGAACGGGCCGGAGGTGTAAATCGTCGCCCCCTGCAACTCGCCACGTTGGATGCGCTTGCGTACTGCGATAATCTGGTCGAGTGGCCCACCGAGGTCGCGGATGCTGGTCACCCCGTGCATGAGGCTTTGTTTCGCCGCCGCCGGAATGATGGTTCGCTCCCACTCCGGCGGTGACACACTGTCCCAATGCGCATAATTGCCGTGTCCAACCAGCATGACATGGACATGCATATCCCAGAGGCCAGGCAGGAGATACTGCCCCTGCGTGGACACCACGGTGGCACCTCGTGGTACGGCCAGACTGCCCACGCGTCCCACGCCGGTAATGCGGGAGCCCTCAACGAGCACGACACTGTTGGGGATCGGCGGACCGCCATGCCCATCGATTAACGTCCCGCCAACGAAGGCGAGCGTGGGCGCCTGAGCCGGCGTGGTGGCCTGAGTGCGTGGTGCACTGGCCGCGATGGAGACCGCAATACCGGTGATCAGCAGCGCCGCCGTCAGCGGGCGCCACGCGCGAAGGGAAGATGTCATGCGCCAATTGTACCGCACGCGCTCAGTACTCCACTAGTAGTCTCCTAGTAGTCCACCGGTCGCAAATACGATTCGCCGATCCCCGAGTGGCTCACGAGGGCCGTGGCCGGTGGCCGCCGTTTCCAATGGGTGCCATTGAGTCGGCGTGAGACAAGCGCCAGTTCGTCGGGGTGGAACCCCCGTGCGCGCAGGGCGTCGTGTGAGAAGCCGTGGAGCATGCCGTTCAGGATTTCATCGGCTCGGGCATAGCTGATGCCCAGGTCACCTTCATCGGTTTGTCCAACGATGAGATCCGCGGTGGCGGGCTTGGACACGATGATGTCCGGTACGCCCAAATGACGGGCCAGCGCCCACACTTGGGTTTTGAAGAGATCCCCGATGGGATTGATGGGCGGGGCGTCATCGGCATGCCAGGTGAAGTAGCCGAACAGCCGTTCGGTTTTATTGCCGGTGCCGAGTGGCAGGGCGCGATAGCGCGCCGAGAGATCGAAGAGCGCGATCATGCGCGTGCGCGCCATGACATTGCCGCGACGTGACGCGTCCGCCTCTGGCTCGGCGGTGAGATAGCCGTCCACGGCCGGGCTGATGTCCACGGTGCGCGACTCAATGCCGAGCGCGTCGATGACGAGTTGGGCATGGTCCAGCGAGGCAGCGCTTGAGGTGCGGTAGGGTAAGCGCACGCCAATCACGTTGTCGCGACCAATGGCACGTACGGCCAGAAACGCGGTAACGGCGGAGTCGACGCCTCCTGACATCCCGATGACCACTTTACCGAAGGCGCGGCGTGCGAGCTCCTCGCGCAGGAAGCCGGTGAGCCACTCTTCGGTTAACGGGGCATCAATGGCTAACGACGGTGGACCACCATGATCGCGCAGCCCGTGCCGAATCACCGGCAGCGACTCCGGCAAAGCTCGCACCACGGAGTTGGCGCGCTGCAAGGCCTCGACGGGCACCGCGAACTCGCCCGTGGTATAGCCGCGGGCGCCTCGGAGCAGGTCGGCGGCGGCTGGTTCCGGACCGTCGTACGCCAGTTTTACCGGCGCGCCGTGCTGCACGCGGTGGATATTGTCGAGGACATGCGGCAGCGCCACACGCAGGTCGCTCAGCAGCGGCCCGTCCGCGCGCGCACGCACGAGGTCGTCGAGGTCAATGGAGAGCGAGAGAAACGATTCGTTCCATACCGGCGCACGGCCACGCACATCGCCGCCGGGCCCCACGAGATGCGAGGTGCCGAAAAAGCGCTTCCCCCCTTCGGTGCCCACCAGATTCACAAAACTGGTGTACACCCCGTGCTCCTCGGCGAGGTCGCGAATGAGGCGCTCCCAACGGGCGGCACTGTACGGGCCCTCCACGCCGTCTTCACGAGGCCAGATGCCGCGCGCGGGCGCCGCCGACGACACGAACACCACCTGCGCACCATCGAGGGCGGCGATGGTGCCGCTCAGGGAATGCCAGGCGTCTTCGCACACCAACAGGGCGGCGCGACCCCACGGCGTTTCAAACGCCCGGATCTCGGTCCCGCGCTCCACGAAGCGCTCTTCGTCAAAGAGCCCGTAGGTGGGCAGGTAATTCTTGCGGTGCACGTGCCGGATGACGGGCGGCCCGTCGTCGAGACCGATGGTGAGATAGGCCGCACTGTTGTGCAGCGTATCGCGCCAGCGCTCGTAGAAGCCGATCACCAGGTCGATCGCGACACAATCGATTCCGGCGGTCGCACAGGCGGTTCGGTAGGCGTCGTCGAGGTCGTACGCCAGCGCTCCGGCGGTACAGGCCACCTCCCGGACCCCGCCTTCCACGAAATAGCCGGAGAGGGCCGTTTCGGGGAAATGCACGATCTGTGGCCGCGGGTCGAGGGTGGAGGCTTGTGCGCACAATCGCCCAATACGGGCAAGGTTGGCGGCGACATCACCCTTGCGGGGGGCGAACTGGCAGAGCGCCAGCGTGAGTGGACGAATCGGATCACCGGACATGCCAGCAAACATAGGAGGACAACCGCGGATCGCCTACGGCCAATGCGGCGGGCACGGCTGCGGCCACAAGGAGGGCACGAGGAGGGCATGGAGCGCCCGTGCGAGGCAGTGGGTGACCCGTGCGTGAGCCGACTCCACCCGTGGCGTGTACAATTCCAGTATGCGTTCCCTGATTTTCCGGTTCGGTGCTGTCCGCGCGGCCTCAGCGGTTGGTGGCTATCTCCCGCTGCTGCTGGCCATGATGCCGTTGCGCCTTGCGGCACAGGCCACCCCGCCGTCTACCGGCGAAGCATGGCAGATCATTACGCCCGCCCAGGCCACGCTGGTGCTGGCGAGGGACGGGGCGCTGATCGGGGAGATCGGTAAGGAACGTCGCGTCAACGTGGCCCTGAAGACGCTTCCCAAGTTTGTCGGCCACGCCTTCGTGGCGGTGGAAGACAAGCGCTTCTACCAGCACGATGGCGTCGACCTGGTGGGGGTGGCCGGTGCCATCAAGGACGCCGTTATCAAAGGCAACCTGCGCGGGGCCAGCACAATTACCCAGTTGCTGGTTGGCAACATGCACCCCGACCTCATTGACCGACGTGATGTGTCCGCCGGTCGCAAGCTGCGCGAGCAGCAAGCCGCGCGCGAGATGGAGCGTCATTACAGCAAAGAGCAGATCCTCGAAGCGTTCCTCAATCAGATCTCCTTCGGTCGCGGTGCCTTCGGGATTGAGATGGCGGCGCGACAGTTCTTCGGGAAGGGCGCCGCCGAGCTCACCCTGGCCGAAGCGGCGTCGCTGGCCTCAATGCCGAAGAGTCCGGTGCAGTACGATCCGGCCCGCTATCCCGACCGGAATCGCACGCGTCGCAACACGGTGCTCGCGCTCATGGCGGAGCAGGGGTACATCACCGCCGCGCAGTCGGCAGCAGCGCAGCGCGAGCCAGTGCGCACGGTGACAAGCACCCGTGGCACCGCTCCGTGGGTGGTGGACGTGGTGCGGGTGCAGGCCGAGCGGGCCGGCATCGCCGTGATGCAGGGCGGGTATCGCATTCACACCACCATCGACGCCGCGTTGCAGCGCGCCACGCAGCAGGCGCTGAGCAGTGGGCTCGACGAGATCGAAACGCGCCCCGGCTTCCGCGGTCAGCGGTGTGCGCGCGTGGCCGGTGATACCGCAGCCACTTCCGCCAAGAAGGCGAAGGTTGAGGCGTGCCTGGAGGGCGCGGTGGTTGTGCTCGACCCCACCACCGGCGATGTCCGCGCGCTGGTGGGCGGACGCGACTACGCGCGGAGTTCGTTCAATCGTGCCGTTGACGGCAATCGGCAGCCCGGCTCAAGCTTCAAGGCCTTCGTGTATGCACAGAGCATCGCGCAGGGGCTGACCGCTAACGCCATGGTGGCCGACACCGCGCTTCGCATTCGTCTCGATAACGGGCAGACCTACAGCCCCGACAACGCCGACAATGCGTTCCTCGGCGCGCTCACGTTGCGCGAGGCGCTCACGAAGTCGCGGAATCCGGTGGCGGTACAACTCGCGCTCGCGGTTGGGATGGACTCGGTGAGTGCACTCGCACGTCGAGCGGGACTGCGCGCGCCGATTGCGCCATACCCCTCAAGCGCGCTGGGCGCGAGCGCGGTGCAACCGCTGGACTTCGTGGCGGCGTATGCGTCGTTTGACAACGGCGGCGTTGCCGTAGAACCACGCTTCCTTCAGCGCATTGACGATCGGAGCGGTCGGACGGTGTTCACGCCCTTCGTGGCGCCCGCACGCCCCGCGATGGACCCGCGGGTGGCGTTCATCCTGCGTGACATGCTGCAGGACGTTGTGACGCGTGGCACCGCCGCCACGCTGCGGAGCAGCGTGCCGGCGCGTATCCCTGTGGCCGGGAAAACCGGCACCACCAACGACAACACCGATGTGTGGTTCGTTGGCATGACGCCCGAGTTGGTGACCGGCGTGTGGCTGGGCTTCGACAAGCCGGCAATGATTGCGCCGGGCGCTGCCGGTGGCACGTTGGCCGCCCCGATCGCCGCGCAGATCATCACGGCCGCCTACGGGAATCGCAGCAGCGGCGTATGGACCCCCCCGCCCGGTTTGGTGTCGGTGGAACTCGACCGCGCGAGCGGCCAGCCCTCCACGGCGCAAACGCCGCCGGAACGGCGCTACATGGAGTGGTTCCTTGAAGGGACAGAGCCGGGCGCGCCCGTGTGGCCGTGGAGCCTGTTTCGACTGGGGCCGATCGGGTACTAACGGAACCTGCGGCTCCGCTGGAAAGGGGTGCGGCTACCGGGCGGTGCCCACGGTGCCCACGGTGTTGGCATGCACGCGTGCGCCGGCCGGTTCCGGTGCG
>CANHTA010000052.1 GCA_947463135.1 Gemmatimonadota bacterium | reverse complement strand
GAGGCGTCGTCCGCACGCAGGTGATCAAAGAAGATCCCCCCAATGCCCCGCGCCTCGTTGTCGCGATGCACGTTCACGAAATACTCATCGCACCACCGCTTGAAGTCCGGGTAGAATCGGGCGTGATGGCGATCCGCCATTGCACGCAACGCGCGGTGGAAGGTGACCCCGTCTTCAACGTGTGGGTAGAACGGCGTGAGGTCCGTCCCGCCGCCGAACCAGCTGTCGGTGAGCTGCCCCTGCGCATCGGTGAGCTCAAAGTAGCGGACATTCAGATGTACCGTGGGCACCTTGGGACTGCGCGGATGCACCACCAAGCTCACACCCGTGGCGAAGAAATGCGTGGCCCCATCCCGCGCGCCTTGCCCGCCCAGTCGACGGGCAGCGGCGGCCGGCAGCTCACCCATGACGGCCGAACGATTGATGCCGGCTTTCTCAAACGTGACGCCATCGGTCATCACGCGGGCCACGCCACCGCCGCCACCGGGGCGCTCCCAGCGATCCTCGGCGAACGTGCCGCCACGGTCGAGGCGTCCGAAAAAGGAGGTGAGCTCATCATGCAGGCCGGCGATCCAACGCGTGGCGTCGGCGCGACGCGTCACGACTGACGATGCCGCGCGCAGGTTGGGCGGCATCAGCACCACCGTGCTCACCGGGCCTCCGTCAGCTGGGCGCTCCACGCGGACGACTGACGCTCGGATGCCGCCACCTCGTCATCCGTCCATCGCCACTCCTTCACGGCGTCAATGAAGGCGCGTGCGTGATCGGGGGAGACATCCGGCAAAATCCCGTGGCCGAGATTCGCGATGTGCCCTCTGGGGCCGAACGCCCGGATCATGTCATGGGTGCGACGGCGAATGTCAGAGGGTGGTCCGTAGAGTGCACACGGATCCAGGTTGCCCTGCATCGCCACGCGGAAGGGATCGAGCTGGCGACGCGCATCACGCGGAGACGTATGCCAGTCAATGCCGATGGCGTCGGCATTGGTCGCGGCCGCGATCTCCGCGAGCGCCCACCCGGCACCCGGCGCAAACACGATCACCGGGACGCCGGCTTCACGCGCCTTCTGGGCGCACCGTGCCAAGTACGGCAGGGCGAAGGTTCGGAACTCGTCCGGGCCAAGTGCCCCGGCCCACGATTCGAACAGCTGCACCACTTGAGCACCAGCCGCAACCTGCGCCACCAGGTAGTCGCCTACTGCATCGGCGATCTTCCCAAGCAACGCGTGGGCCATCGTCGGGTTTTCATACAACATGCGCTTGGCGACGGCAAACTGCTTGGTGCCTTTCCCTTCAACCATGTAGGCGGCCAGCGTCCACGGCGAGCCGGCAAAACCGATGAGCGGCACTTTGCCATTGATCTCGCGGCGGGCCATCGCCAGCGCATCCAGCACGTACTTGAGATGCTCGTGCGGATCCACCGCGTGCAGTTGGTCGAGATCCTTGAGCGACCGGAGCGGGGATGGGAACTGCGGACCGACACCCTCATCGAGGGTGAGGTGCATCCCCATCGCTTCGGGGATCACCAGGATGTCGCTGAAAATGATGGCGGCATCAACGCCGACGAGGTCGAGCGGTTGCAGCGTGACTTCAACGGCAAGCTCGGGCGTGCGACACATCGAAAGGAAATCCGACGTGGCGCGCACGGCGCGATACTGCGGCAAGTACCGTCCAGCCTGGCGCATCATCCATACCGGGGGGCGTTCAACGACCTCACGCCGGAGTGCACGCAACAGCAGGTCATTCGCCGGTGACGACGGGGCGGGTAAAGCACTCACGTAAACTGCTCCGGAGAAAGAAGCATCGAAGGACGACGTTCGCGGGATGTGGTGTGCGTCACCGGCGCGCTCACGGGACCGGGAATGGCCACGGCAGCGGGTACCGCAACGGGTGGCGTCGGTACGTGGGCGATGACCGGCTTCGCGGTGATGGAACGGGGGGGGCGGGCTGAACGGGGCGCCGGAGCCGTGGAGGGCGAGAACATTTCCAGCAGCATCATGGCCTGTGCATCAAGCGGCTCACCGCGCTGCACGGCGCGCCGCAAGGCTGCCATCGGGCCGGCCAACAACTTGGCGACAATGCGAGAGGCGGCGCGTTCCGCCACGCTGTCATCTTTTGCGGCGAACGCCACTTCGCGCCGCGCCACATCCTCGAGCGCGGTGCGCAACGGCTTGATCGCATCACGGGCTGGCATGTTCGCGATCCAGTCCATGAACGAGGCAATCTCCTCGTCGCAAATCGCGGTGGCGATCGGGACCGCATCACGGCGCATCGTTTCGGCGGACAGAATGGGCTGGTGCAGCGTGTCAAGATCCACCAGCGTAATGCCCGGCTGCTCACTGACACGCGCCTCGATGTTGCGCGGCATGCTGAGATCCATCAACAGCAACGCGTACCCCACGGCGGCGCAGGCTTCGCGTGCGCGCTGCAGCCCGGCGGCCGTGATCACCGGCACCTCGCTGCCGGTGGCCACGATCACCACGTCGGCCATGGCCGCTTCCACATGCAACGTTTCAAACGGGGCGGCACGGCCGCCAACAAACTTGGCCAGTTCCTGGGCGGCGGCGAAGGTCCGGTTGACCACAACCAAGTCGCGCGCGCCAAGCTTGTGGAGCTGCTTGGCGGCACGGGCGCCCGTCTTGCCTGCGCCAATCACCAAGCACCGCGCATTCTCCAGATTGCCGAAGCGCTGGTTGGCCGTAATCGCCGCTTCCGCACCAACCGAGTTGCGGCCGGCGGTTAAGGACGTTTCGGTTTGCACGCGCTTCCCGGCGCGCAACGCGGTTTCGAAGAGGCGATGCAGCACGGGTCCCGCCGCATGACCACGCGAGGCCCGCTTGTAGGCGGCCTTCAGTTGGCCCAGAATCTGTCCATCACCCAACACCTGCGACTCGAGTCCTGCGGCAATGCGCACCACGTGGCGTGCCGCTTCATCACCCACCCGTCGCGTTGCGGTGCGAAGCAGCTCGTCACCCTCAGCACGCGTGCGCATCCAGCGGCGCGCCAGCGTTTGCATCGCACGGTCCACCACCGCGGGCTCGTCGCTGTCAACCCACGCGTACAACTCCGTCCGGTTGCACGTGGCGATTAACGCCGCTTCGGTGACGATTTCGCTGCGCGCCGTGCGGTAAAGTTGCGTGAGACGCTCCTCCGATAAATGGAAGTGCTCACGCGTTGCAACGTCGGCCTGACGAAAATCGATCGCAATCGATATCAGCATCGGAGTGCGGACTCGAGGGGGAGGCTCACGCGGTCGCGAGACCGGTTAAATGGGCGATGTTCTTGAAGAAGATGCGCAAATGGGCCAGGGGCTTGGCCCGCACCAGCTGCTTGTTCATGTAGCCGTCGAACGTGAGTTCCTGCACATCGCGATCCCGACAGATGGCGACAAATCGCTCACGACGGTTATCGCTGTGGTACCAGAAGTTTTGCATGAGGTCCAGCACGGCGAACACGGGGCCATGCATCCGCATGAAGCGGCGACGGGCGAGGCGTAAGGCTTTGGCGTTACCGGTGTTCAAGGCCTCCAGCACCGCTTCCGCGGCAAAGCGTCCACCGGTCATCGCATAGAAAATCCCTTCGCCACTCGCGGGCGCCACAACGCCGGCGGCATCGCCCGCCAACACGACATCGCGACCGTTATCCCATTGCGGCAACGGCTTGATCGGAATGGGGGCGCCTTCCTTGCGAATCGTCTCGACCTGATCGAGGCCGGTATCCTTGCGCAATTTCGCCACCGCCTCCTTGAGGCCAAAGCCCTTTTGCAAGGTGCCCGTGCCGATGCTCGTGGTGGCCCCATGCGGGAAAACCCACGCATAGAAATCGGGGGAGAGCGGCGCCTGATAGTACACGTCGCAGCGCGCTGCACCGAAGTTGGCCGTATGATTGGCCACCGGCGACTTCACGATTTCATGGTACGCAAACACGTGCTTGGCCTTGTGCGCATTCGGGATGCACTGGCGGGCCACGGGTGACAGCGCGCCATCTGCACCGATCACCATGCGCGCGCGCACCGTGCGCGTTTCGCCCGTGCGCGAGCGTCCGTCGGTATAGCTGATCACCGGAATGCCGTCGGCCCCGCGGGTGAACGACGTAAACGTGCCTACGTGGCGCTCGGCGCCTGCCGTGGCCGCCCGCGCGCGGAGCCACTCGTCAAAGACGTCGCGGTCGACCATGCCCACATAGCCATTGCCCACCGGGATGTCGACGCTGCGCCAGGTGGGGGAAATGATGCGGGCCGTATCGATCTGTGCCACCATCAGCGATTCCGGCACGGCAAAGTCACGGAGCAGCTGCGGTGGGACGGCGCCGCCGCAGGGCTTCGTACGCCATGCGCGATCCAGCAACATGACGCTGCGCCCCGACTTCGCCACTTCATGCGCGGCCGTGGCGCCCGCTGGTCCACCGCCAATCACCAAGACGTCGTAGAGGTCGAGCTGCGGTACGTCAGACATGCGACATCCTCCCAGAAATGAAAGAAACGCTGTTCCCTTGTGAATCGGTCGGCACTGTGTGGCGCGTGTTCATTGCAGCATCGCCGGGAGCATCTCCCCTCGATCGCGGAACACCGTGTGGCCCGCTTCGCGCGAGGCACTGCGGAGCGCCAGCAGGGCCGACGCCCCGAAGAGCACCGCTTCCACGCTGAACACCGCGAGGTAGCCACGCAGCGGCGAGTCCAACAACAGCTTGGCCGTGTCAACGCCCACGGCGCCCGCCATCGTCCCCGTGGCGTAGGCGAGCGCTTGGGCGGCCCCGAACACGCCCAGCCGCAGCCCGGCGCGGCCATCCGACTTATCGCCCGTGAGCGCCATCATCGAGCCGATCGAGCCAATCGCGAAGACGCCATTGGCCAACCCCAACAGCATCACAATGGCCGTGAACACCCGCGCATCGCCCAACACCGGCGAGGCCGCGAGGGCGAGATAGGTGACGGCCGACGCCAGGCAGCCCGCAGCCGCCCAGTGCCGCAGCTGTCCGCGGCGCGTCGCCAAGACGGCCGTCGCGATCATGCCAATCAATACGCCACCATGGTGTTTCCCCGAGAGTGAGGTGCTCTCTCCCGGGGTCATCCCGAAGGCGATGCCGGCGAAGGGCTCAAGGATCAGATCCTGTGCGCTATACGCGAACATCGCCAGAAAAATGAAGCTGGCGAAGAGACGGGCGGCCGGCTCCTGCCACACGGTGCGCAACGAGGCCATGAACGAGGGCTGCGTGGCCTCATCGTGGAGCGGTGCGGCCACTACGGGACGCGGACCGCGCTCTACGCCGTACGTGGCCACCACGGTCACCAAGAAGCCTATCGCGCCAATGCCGGCGGCAATCGCGATTAACCGCGAATACGAGAAGGGATCCAGCAGCGCCCCGGAGGTCGCGGCCGTGATGATGATCCCGACGATCATCAGAATCCACGTAATCGCGGCCGCGCCGGCGCGCTGTGAGGCGTGCGTCCGCTCGCTGATGAGCGCCAGCAACGGCGTGCCCGCCGCGCTGACTCCCGCACCCAACACGACGCTGGCGATTGCCGCGAGCGCGATGCCCCATGCCACATGCGTGGCCATCACCGGGATGCTGGCCGCCACGGCAATGCCGCCGAGCGCGCACACCGCCAGGCCCCCAAGAATCCACGGGGTGCGACGACCGCTCCGGTCGCTCGCGTGCCCCAAGCGCGGACGCAGGTACAGTTGGACCCCGAAGTGCAACGCCACCAGTAATCCCGGTACCGTGGCCGGCAGCGACAGCTCCACCACGATCACGCGGTTGATGGTGGTGGTTAAGAGCACCACCACCGCCCCCATGGCGGCCTGCACGAGGCCCAAGCGGGCAAGTTGCCACCAACTCATCGGGTCACCTCGACCATGGCGGGCATCGTGCGCGCCGCGAACGCGGCGATCATCATGCCACTCACATAAAAGGGCACACCCAGCGCACTCAACCACAGCGCGCGTTCCCGTGGCGATTGGATAAAGCGCCACATCATGCCGGCCTGCACCAGCGTCAGGGCGCCGATCGCCGCCGCGTGCCACGGACGATCCCACGCCACCAGCACCGCGATCACACCAGCTTGGGCCAGCACCATGATGAGGGACGCGACACGCGCCGCGCCGGTGGCCCCGAGCAGCACGGGGAGCGACTGGATCCCCATGCGCCGGTCGCCCTCCATCGCTTTGAAATCATTGAGCGTCATGATCCCGTGCGCGCCAATGCTGTAGAGCGTGGCAAGCAGCAGCAGCGGGAACGGCGGGAGCTGGTTGCCGAGCATGATGCCGGCCCCGGTCACCCACGCCAGTCCTTCATAGGTAAAGCCCACGGCGGCGTTGCCAAGCCAGCCGTTGCGCTTGAAGCGCAGCGGCGGTGCGCTGTACGCCCAGGAAAAGCAGAGGGCGAGTGCGACGGCGCTCAGGCCAAACGCCCCCAGCGGCAGCGCGGCCACGAGACAGAGCGCGCTCCAGCCGATGGCGATGGCCAGCCCCCACTGGCCGGGAATCCGGCCTGAGGGGATGGGGCGATGCGGTTCGTTGATGGCGTCCACGTGCCGGTCGAACCAGTCGTTCACCGCCTGACTCGATGCACAGACCAGCGGCCCGGTGATCGCGATACCAAGCGCGAGCAGCGGGACGCGCTCCGCGAGCGGGACGCCGGCGGAGACCGCACCGCAGGCAAAGGCCCACATCGGGGGGAACCAGGTAACCGGCTTCAGCAGCGTCAGGACCGCTCTCGGGTCCGGCCGCGTGTTCGCCGCTTGTACTGAAAAGCTGACGCTCATGGCCGTCTAGTTTAGTTGACAGTTCGCAAATGCAACAGAGTAAAGTTGCGCAAAAGTCAAAGACTCCTTGGTCCTAATCCCCTCAACGACAAACGGCCGGTGTCAACCGGCCGTTGTCAGTGGTGTCGTGCGGGGTGTCGTCAGCTCACCGGGGGGTCGTCGCCGCTGCCGGGGGCCACGAACCGGTGCCTCCGGAGCTTCACATAGAGGCTCTGCCGGCTGACCCCCAGCACCTCCGCCGCCGACGTCCGGTTGTCATTGGTCAGCTCCAGCGCTGCTTCAATGAAGTGGCGCTCCACCAGGTCCACCGTATCACGGACCAGATCCCGCAGCGCGACCCGCCCGACTAAGGTGGTGAGTTCCTCAACGGCGCGGGTGAGATCGCGGGCCCCCTGCGGACTGGCGGCCAAGCGGCGCCCGATGTCGCGGATGCTGAAGCCGATGCACGGCTCCTCGCTCTCCGGCGCCCAGACCGCGGACACCTCAACCTCACTCTGGTGGCCGCTGGTGCCACGTGCCGTGGTGGCCATGAGCCGCACGACGCCGTGTTTCTTGAGCATGCTCGTAAACACGGGGAAGTCCGCGCCGGGGCGACCGATATAGGTTGCCAACAGCGTGCCGCGCAGCTGCTCCACACTCGCTAACCCGGCAATGTCGAGGAAGGCGCGGTTGGCCGTGAGCACATAGCCGTCGAGGTCGGTCACCACAAAACCATCGGGCGACCGTTCAAGGAGGTCGAGCACCCGAAGGGGCGAATCGGCGGCGGCGGCGACGGCTGGCGCCACATCGGCGGCACTCAGCCGCACCAGCAGCAGCGTTGACGACTCCTGACGGAAGCAGGAGGCGGACGCGTGATACGACCGCCCGTCGGACGCCAAGCCAACGAGGATGTCGCCGGCCCGTCCGGCGCTTCGCGCCGTCGTCATCAACTCTTCCAACCTCTGGGCGTCCGCGGCCTCGGTCCCAAAGGGGAACGCACGGCCGATGAGTTGATCGGGGGCGGCGCCGAACACCAGTCCGGCGGCCGTATTGGCGTCGAGCACCTTCAGGGTGGCCGCATCGATGACCAGAATGGCGTCGCTGGCGATCTGGAAGAGCAGGCGGTAGCGGGTTTCCACATGCCGCAGGCGCCAGTAGTCACGTTCCATCGCCTGCTGGGACTCGACCAGCCGTTGCTGGAGCGCCGACACATGGCGCATGTCGCGCCCAACCGCCACCAGATTCCCGTCGCGGCCAATGCGCAGCGCGGTGTACGCCACCGGCACATCCACCCCGTCGGCAAGGACGGTGTTCACCTGGCGCCGCTTGGACATCCCCGTGGCGAGCGCCTCCTTCATGAGGGTGTCGATCTTCGTCCGGCTCTCGGGGGTGACCGTTTCCACCCACGGACGACCCACCCATTGGCTCGTGGCGTCGAAGGGGGCATCGGCGCCACCGAGTGAGACGTCGCGAATGACGCCCGCGCGGTCTATCACTAAGGCAATGTCGCCCGAGACCGCGAGCAACGACGCCGCGGTCTCGATGTTCAACTCGCCGAACTCGGCGTCACGGGTGCTGTATGGCGTCACGGAACTGCTCATGCTCGGTTACGGCCTCTGGCGGGGCGTCAGCCATTGCGCGCCGCGCTGCGGCGAGCAGTTGGCGGGCAACCCGTGGCGCCTCACGGGCGTCTCCCGCAACGGCGTTGGCGCCCACGTCTCCCACCGCATCAGGGTGTTCACAAAAAACAGGTCCGCCCACCATAACTTGGACGTGCGGATTTTTCGAGGCCGCGGTGAGTTGCTGGATGTCTCGCTTGAGCCCCGGCAACCGCTCTGCGGCGCCCACGGAAAAGCCGATGATGTCGAACCACTCGGTGCGCACCAGCGTCAGCAGGTCGTGCTCCGACCACGGCGCTCCCACGGACACCCGCCAACCGTCCCGTAACAGGAATTCGCCAACCATGATCACCCCCATGGTGTGCTGCTCGCCGGGGGTGCAGGTGAGCAAGGCGCTGCCAACGGGTTCACGGTGGGCCGCATCGGCCAAAAAGAGCTGCGACAGGTCGCGCAGTGCGCGCTGCATGCGCCCCAGCGAGACGGTGACCTCCACAAAGTCACAGTCATCGTTCTCCCAGAGCACCCCGAGCCGCCGCGCCGACGGGGCCAGCAGGTCGAGGTACACCGCCTCAACGGTGGCCCCTTCCGCCAGAACGCCGCGGAGAAACTCGGCGGCCTTGGCATCATCGGTGCTGCGCACGGCCGCCACAAACGCGTCCACGTCCCGCTCCGACAGCTCACGGCCCACGGCGGTGGCCAGCGACGGCGGGATCGCGCCCACCTGATGGCTGGTCAGCATGCGAGGGACGAGCTCGTTCTCGATCGTGCGCTCTAGCCGCTCCTGCCGCGCTTGGCGCTCGGAGGAACGTGGAGTCGGAGGCGATTCCATCACATGCTGGCTGAGGCCCGGTCGCCGAGCCACCGAAGGGTGACCGGAAGCGGCGGGCTGGGAGGAAGCGCCGAACATTGCCGCGGAGTCTCCTGGGCGCAAGAACAAATACCGGATCAGCACCCGAAAGAGCGGGCGCGCTGAGGAACTCACCTACATTGTGACGCTCTGGTCCGATTGTCAAGAAAGGTTGACGTAAACTTTTCTTGACAACTCCTGCGGCACACCCTAATCTCGAGGCGTCTGGGCATGCGAACCCCCGATAGAGACGCTACGATGACGATTTCCCACCACGCTTCGGTCGCATCTGCTGCGACCGGCGGCGCCCGTTCCACGACGCCTCAGGCGACGCGGGCCGGATTGTATACGCCCGAAGAACGTCAGCGGCGCGATGCGACGCGCTGGACGCTCGTTCAGGGTATTCTCGCCCCTGTCCAGTTTCTGGTCATGGCGGTGTCGATCGTGCTCGTCCTCCGGTATCTGCGCACCGGCGACGGGCTCGTGGCGGCGAACGCCTCCATTGTCCTGAAGACGCTCCTGCTCTACACCATCATGGTGACCGGAGCGATCTGGGAAAAAGTGGTGTTTGGGCAGTACCTCTTTGCCGCGGCGTTCTTCTGGGAAGACGTGGTGAGCATGGGGGTCATTGCGCTGCATACCGCCTACCTCGCGGGCCTCGCACTCCAGTGGCCGCCGCGCTCCCTTATGGTGCTCGCGCTGGTGGCGTACGCCACCTATGCGGTGAATGCCATCCAGTTCGTGTTGAAGCTGCGTGCGGCGCGTCTCCAGGAAGCGCAGACCCTCCGCACCCCGGCGGTCGCGTGAGCACGGTTATGGAACTGCCGGTGATTCGTGAGCGTGGTCAGCGTGAGGTGTTCTGCGGCCTCACCGGTATTGTGTGGCTTCACCGCAAAATGCAGGACGCCTTTTTCCTGGTGGTCGGCTCCCGCACCTGCGCGCATCTCGTGCAATCGGCGGCGGGCGTCATGATCTTCGCTGAGCCGCGCTTTGCCACCGCCATTTTAAGTGAGCGCGACCTCGCCGGTCTTGCCGATGCCAACGAGGAGCTCGATCGCTGTGTGAAGCAGCTGTTGGATCGTCGCCCCGACATTACCACGCTCTTCTTGGTGGGGTCGTGTCCGTCGGAAGTGATCAAGCTGGATCTGCAGCGTGCGGCGGAGCGCCTCAACGACGAGTTCCTGCCGCGGGTGCGCATCCTGAACTACTCCGGCAGCGGCATCGAAACCACCTTCACGCAAGGGGAAGACGCCTGCCTGCGCTGTATGGTGCCGCACCTGCCCGCGTCCACCAGTGCCACCGCCGAGTTAATGGTGGTGGGGACGCTGGCCGATGTGGTGGAGGACCAGTTTCTCCGCCTCTTTACCCAGCTCGGGGTGGGGCCGGTGCACTTCTTCCCGCCACGCCGCGCACGGGATCTACCCCCTGTGGGGCCACAGACCAAGCTCCTTCTGGCGCAGCCGTTTCTTGGTGAAACGGCCCGCGCGCTGATGGCCCGCGGCGCCACGTTGCTGCCGGCTCCCTATCCGTTTGGGGTGAATGGGACCACCTCGTGGTTGCAGGCTGCCGCTGACGCATGGCAGGTGGAGCCGGCGCGCTTCACGCAGGTGACCGCGGCCCCGGCTGAGCGTGCGCGGGTGGCGCTCACGCGCTATGCGACCGCCCTGCGCGGGAAGCGGATGTTCTTCTTCCCTGATTCACAGTTGGAGATCCCACTGGCGCGCTTCCTCTACGAGGAATGCGGGGTCGAGCTCGTGGAAGTCGGCACGCCGTATCTCGACAAGTTGATGGTGGGTGAGGAGCTCTCACGGTTACCGGCCACGGCGCAGCTCAGCGAAGGGCAGGATGTCGAGCGACAGCTCGATCGCTGTCGGTCCGCGCGTCCCGATCTGACGGTGTGTGGTCTTGGCTTGGCGAATCCGCTGGAGGCCGAGGGGATGCGCACCAAGTGGTCCATTGAGCTGGTCTTCTCGCCGGTACACGGATACGAGCAGGCCGGCGATCTAGCCGAACTTTTTGCGCGGCCGCTGGATCGCGCGCAGCGACTCGCCGTTTGAGGACGACCGCATGGAACTGACACTCTGGACGTATGAAGGCCCGCCCCATGTTGGCGCGATGCGCGTAGCCACCTCGATGAAGGGTGTGCACTACGTGTTGCACGCACCACAGGGGGATACCTACGCCGATCTGCTCTTCACCATGATCGAGCGGCGCGATGCGCGGCCGCCGGTGACGTACACCACCTTCCAGGCGCGGGACCTCGGCGGTGACACGGCCGAGTTGGTGAAATCGGCGGTGCGTGATGCCTACGAACGCTTTCGGCCGGACGCGATGCTGGTGGGGGAGTCGTGCACCGCGGAGCTGATCCAGGATCAGCCCGGGTCATTGGCGATGGGCATGTCGCTGCCTATTCCGGTGGTTCCCTTGGAGCTCCCGGCGTACTCAAAAAAAGAGAACTGGGGCGCCAGCGAAACGTTCTACCATCTCGTGCGCACGCTCCTGTTGCCACTCGCCCCGCCGCCGGGATCGCCGCCGCGGGAGAGTATTGCCACGGCGGTAGCACGCGAGCAGCGTCGGCCACGGGCGAATCTCCTTGGGGGAACGGCACTCGGGTTTCGCTGCCGCGATGATGTGCGTGAGGTCACGCGGCTGTTGCAGGATATCGGGGTCGATGTGCATGTCTGCGCGCCGCTGAATGCCACGGTGAAAGATCTGCAGGCCATGCCGCAGGCCGACTTCAACATCGTGCTGTATCCCGAAGTGGCGGAAACCACGGCGCGGTGGCTGCAGAAAACCTTCAACATGCCAACGGTTCGCACCGTTCCCATTGGTGTGCTCGCCACGCGCGAGTTCATCGAAGAGGTTGGGCGTGTGGCGGGCGTTGATGTCACGGCGATGCTGGAGCGGGAGCGTGCGGGTACGGCGCAGGTCGGCGCCAGCCGCTCGCTGTTGCCTTGGTACTCGCGCTCGGTGGACTCCACGTATCTCACCGGCAAGCGCGTGTTTGTCTTTGGTGATGCCACGCATGTGATGGCGGCGGCCCGCGTGGCGCAGCATGAACTTGGCTTCACGGTGGTTGGCATCGGCACCTACTCCCGCGAATATGCACGACCCATCCGGGAACTGGCGGCGGCCCTCGGCGTGGAGGCGCTCATCAGCGATGATTATCTGGCCGTGGAGCAGCGCGTCACCGAGCTGGCTCCGGAGTTGGTGCTGGGTACGCAAATGGAGCGTCACATCGCGAAGCGACTGGGCGTTCCCTGTGCGGTGATCTCCGCGCCCATTCATGTGCAGGACGTGCCGGCGCGGCATTCGCCGCAGATGGGCTTTGAAGGGGCGAACGTCATCTTCGATACGTGGGTCCATCCGCTCATGATGGGCCTTGAAGAGCATCTGCTGCACATGTTCAAGGACGACTTCGAATTCGGCGACGGATCAACGCCGTCGCACCTGCATGCATCCCCCACAGCCACGGGGACCGATCGTCCGCTGCCTGGTGAGATGATGGGCGGTCAGGCGCGGGGGCGGTCGTTAACGCCATTCTCGTCGCGGGCCGCCATTCAGCAGGAAGCGCCCGAGGCCGCGAGCGCAGTAGGGTTTGCGGAAGAGGAAAATGAAGACGGAACGGTTGCGGTGGAACTGATCACCACCACCGCGTGGCTGGCCCCGGCGGAAGCGGAGTTGAAGAAGATTCCGTTCTTTGTCCGTGGGAAAGCGCGTCGCAACACGGAAAAGTACGCGATCGAGCATGGGATCGCCGAGATCACCGTGGATACGTTGTACGACGCCAAAGCGTTTTATGGCCGCTGAGTCCGTGACGGGTCGCGTGGCGATACGCGTGGTGGTCGTGACCCTCGATGCGCATCTCGCCGATGCGTTTGAGCGGGCCAGATCCGCGCTCGTCCGTGACATTCCCGGTCTCACGTTCACGATGCATGTGGCCGCCGACTTCGGCAGCGATCCGCTCGCCACCGAGCGCGCGCGTCAGGATATCGCACAGGCCAATATCGTGGTCTGCACGCAGCTCTTTCAGGAAGAGTACGCGAACGCGGTGTATGGGGCAGTGCTGGCGCGTCGCGATGAGGCGGACGCGGTACTCTGCGCCCTGTGTACGCCGGAACTCGTGAAATGCACGAAGCTCGGCAAGTTCGACATGAGCGGCGGAGAGTCGCGCTCACCACTCTCGCCCATCAACCTGCTCAAGAAGTTGCGCGGCTCGCGTGGCGACGGGAAGTCGAGCGGCGAACGGCAGATGTCGGCGCTGCGCACGCTGCCGTCGATTCTCAAGTTCATCCCGGGCACCGCTCAGGACGTGCGCGCCTACTTGCTGCTGATTCAGTATTGGCTGGCTGGCACCGCCGAGAACATCGAGCAGATGGTGAAGTACGCCATCGATCGCTATGCCGACGGCTCCCGCAAGGCGCTGCGCGGCAAGCTGAATCCGCAACAACCGCAGGCGTATCCGGAAGTCGGGCTGTGGCATCCGGCGCTGTCTAATCGCGGGATGACCGAGCGCCTGGAAGATCTTCCACGGCACCGTGGTGCGGACGCGGGTACGGTGGGCGTGCTCGTCGGTCGGTCGTATCTGCTGGCCGATAACGTGGCGCATTACGCGGCGGTCGTGCGGGCTCTTGAGGCCAAGGGATTGCGCGTCGTGGCGGCGTTCGCGTCCGCCCTCGATGCACGCCCGGCCGTCGAGAAGTACTTCACGAACGGCAAGGGGCAGGCGACGATCGATGCCATGATCAATCTCACCGGCTTCTCGCTCGTGGGGGGGCCGGCGTACAACAACTCCGACGCCGCGCAGGAGGTGCTGCGTGGTCTGGACGTGCCGTACCTCACGCTGCAGACGCTCGAGTTCCAAACCATTCAGGAGTGGCGGAATGACGCGCGCGGGCTGAATCCGCTGCAGGCCACGTTGCAGATAGCCATCCCCGAATTGGATGGGGCCATTGTCCCCACCGTGTTTGGTGGGAAGGGGGAGCCGCAACCGGGCAAGGCCGCCGCGTCCGAGCCGATCACCGAGCGCGTCGATCGCGTGGCCGAACGCGTGTCGAAGCTGGTGGCGCTGCGTCGAAAGGAGCGCGCGCACCGCAAGATCGCGCTGATTCTGTTCAACTTCCCGCCCAATGCGGGTAACACCGGCAGCGCGGCGTATCTCGCGGTGTTCCCCTCCATCCAACGCGTCCTCGCGTCGCTCAAGGAACAGGGGTACACCGTCGAATTGCCGTCGAGCGCGGACGATCTGCGCGAGCGGATCACGGGGGGCAATCGTGAGCGCTACGGTGCGCCGGCGAATGTGCACACCACGATCCGTACCGACGATCATGTGCGCCGTGAGCCGTATCTGGCCGAAATCGAAAAAACGTGGGGCCCCGCACCTGGGCGGCAGCTATCCGACGGACAGTCGATTCAGGTGATGGGGCTGCAACTCGGGAACGTGTTTATCGGCGTGCAGCCGTCGTTCGGGTGGGAAGGCGACCCCATGCGGCTGCTCTTCGAAGGCGGATTCTCGCCCACGCATGCCTTCAGCGCGTTTTACCGGTGGTTGCGTGAGGACTACGCGGCCGATGCGATTCTGCACTTTGGCACCCACGGGGCGCTCGAGTTCATGCCCGGCAAGCAGTCGGGGCTCGACGATCGATGCTGGCCCGATCGTCTCATCGGCGACGCGCCGAACGTGTATTTGTACGCGTCGAACAACTCATCAGAAGGCACGCTGGCCAAGCGCCGCGGCAATGCGACGCTGGTGTCGTACCTCACGCCGCCGGTCGCGAATGCCGGCCTGTACCGCGGTCTGCTTGATCTCAAGAGCACGCTGGATCGCTGGCGGGCGCTCGATCAGACGAAGGCCGGCGAAGCCTCGTCGTTGCGGGAGCTGATTCAGCAGCAGGCAGCGGCGGTGGAGTTGGCCGACGTGATGCCGGCGTGGACGGCGAGCGAAGCGGATGCCCGCGTAACCACCTTGCGGGACCGGTTGCTCGAGCTGGAGTACGAGCTGATCCCGATGGGGCTGCATGTGGTTGGCGAGCCCATGACACCCGACGCGCGCGTTGGCGTGCTGGTTGAAATGGCGCGCTCCGGTCGTCCGGAGTTGGAACTGCCACCGATCGGTGACACCATCGTGGCCGGGGTGAGCGCGCGCGCGGCTTCCGATGACACCCTGCAATTGGTTGAGCAGGTGGTGCGCGCCACGGTGCGGTCGCTCGTCGATGGCAAAGATGTACGCACGGCGATGCGGGCGGCCATCGGCGCCGCCAAGGAGCATGGGCTGCGCATCGCCGACGAACGGGCGCTGCAGCAACACCTCGAGGCACTGAGCGGATTCGATGCGTCGCTCAGCGAGGATCGTGAAGTCGCCGGCATTCTTCGCGCGCTCGACGCCCGCTATGTGTCGCCGGCACCAGGTGGCGATTTGCTGCGCAATCCGCAGGTTCTGCCCACGGGGCGCAACATCTACGGCTTCGATCCGTATCGCGTGCCGAGTGCGGTGGCCATGCTCGAGGGCCGCGCGCGGGCGGAACAGCTGTTGGCGCGCTACGTCGCGGACAACGGTGCGTTGCCGGAGTCGGTTGCTGTCGTGCTCTGGGGCACCGACAACATGAAGAGTGAAGGCACCCCACTGGCGCAGGTCCTGTCGCTCATGGGGGTCGTGCCGCGCTTCGACGCGGTCGGCCGTCTCACGGGTGCACGTCTGTTGCCGTTAGCTTCGCTCGGCCGCCCGCGGATCGATGTCGTCGTCACGCTGTCCGGTATCTTCCGCGATCTGTTGCCGTTGCAGGTGAAGCTGCTGGCCGAGGCCGCGCTGATCTGTGCGCAGGCGGATGAAGACCCCTCGCAGAACTTCATTCGCAAGCATGCGCTGGACACCATGCAGGAAACCGGATGTGATCTCGCTACCGCCGCGTTGCGCGTGTTCTCCAACGCCGACGGTGCGTATGGCTCGAACGTCAACCTGCTCATTGACACCGGGAAGTGGGAGAAGGAAGACGAGCTGGCCGATCTGTTCGTGCAGCGAAAGGGCTTTGCCTACGGCACCGACGGCCGTCCGTCGTGCCAGCCGGCCTTGATGAAGCGGGCGCTCGGGCAGGCCACCCTGTCGTTCCAAGGGCTCGACTCGGTTGACCTCGGCGCCACCGACATCGATCAGTACGTGGAGTCGCTGGGCGGGATGACCCGCGTGATCGCGCAGCAGCGCGGCGGCGAGGCACCGGCGGTGTATGTGGGCGATTACAACAACGCGCAGGGCAAGGTGCGTACGCTCACTGAGCAGGTGGAACTCGAGTCGCGCACCAAGCTGCTCAATCCGCGGTGGTACGAGAGTCAGCTCGAGTACGGCTACGAAGGCGCCCGCAATATCGCGGGGCACGTCATCACGACGTTTGGATGGTCGGCCACGGGCGGGAAGGGTGCCGTGCCGGAGTGGGTGTACGCGGAGACCACGAAGACGTTTGTGCTCGACGAGGCCATGCGCGAGCGCCTCGCGCAGGCCAATCCCGATGCCGCCTCGGGGCTGGCACAACGTCTGTTGGAAGCGAACGACCGCGGGTTCTGGTCCCCCGATGAAGCGACACTTGAGGCGCTGCGCGACGCGGCAGCGGACCTCGAAGACCGTCTGGAGGGGGTGTACGCATGATCTGCCTTACGACCGGAGAAACACGATGACTGCAACACGACTGCCGATTCTCGACGCCGTGGGCGACGGCGAGGGAAGCCTTCAGGTGCATCTGGACGAAAACACCAAGATCGATGGCGCACTCGTCATTGCCGTGTACGGCAAGGGCGGGATCGGCAAGAGCACGACGTCGTCCAATCTGTCGGCCGCCTTCTCGCGGCTGGGCAAGCGCGTGCTGCAAATCGGCTGCGATCCCAAACACGATTCCACGTTCACGCTCACCAAGAAGATGGTGCCCACGGTGATCGACGTGCTGGAATCGGTTGATTTTCACTCCGAAGAACTGCGCCCCGAAGACTTCATGTTTGAGGGGTACAACGGCGTGCAGTGCATCGAGGCGGGCGGTCCGCCGGCCGGCACCGGCTGCGGCGGGTATGTCACCGGTCAAACGGTGAAGCTGCTGAAGGAACATCACCTGCTGGAAGACACCGACGTGGTGATTTTCGACGTGCTCGGTGACGTGGTGTGCGGTGGATTTGCCGCGCCGCTGCAGCATGCCCACTATTGCCTGATCGTCACGGCCAACGACTTCGATTCGATCTTTGCGATGAACCGGATTATTGCGGCCATTCAGGCGAAGTCGAAGAATTACAAGGTGCGATTGGGTGGCGTGGTGGCCAACCGGTCGAAAGACACGAACGAAATCGACCGCTTTAACAAGGCGGTCGGGCTCAAGACGATGGCGCACTTCCAGGATATCGATGCCATCCGCCGCAGCCGCCTGAAGAAGTGCACCATTTTTGAGATGGACGATTCCCCCGAGGTCATTGCGGCCCAAGAGCAGTACATGCTGCTCGCGTCGCGTATGCTGGATGAAGTGGTCCCGCTGCCCGCGAATCCGTTGAAGGATCGCGAAATCTTCGACCTGCTGGGGTTCGACTGATGCCAACACAACTCACTTCCGAAATCTCCCCGGTTCCGGGTTCGTCGTTCGGAGCTACGGCGGTCGGGGGTTCGCACGCCACATCGGCGTCGTACCTCGAGCGGCGGGCCTGGATCGGGGAGTACTTTGATCGCACCGCGTCTACCGCGTGGAAGACACTCACCTCCGATGCACCGGTGTCGCGCGTGCGGGCCACGGTGCGCGCCGGACGCGACCAGATGCGGCACACGTTGCTCAACTGGCTCAACCCCAGCCTGCACGGGGTGCGGATTCTCGATGCGGGATGTGGGACCGGTGCTTTGGCCATCGACCTCGCGAAGCGGGGCGCCGAGGTGGTGGCGATTGACCTGTCACCCACCCTCATTGCGCATGCGCGCGAGCGCGCCGATGAGGCCGGGGTATCCATCGACTTCCATGCGGGCGATATGCTC
>CANHTA010000051.1 GCA_947463135.1 Gemmatimonadota bacterium | reverse complement strand
CGGGGGCTCGAGGATGTCTCCACGTATCCCACCCTGTTCGCCGAGTTGCTGAAGCGCGGATGGACCGATGCCGAGCTCAAGGGGCTCGCCGGTGAGAATGTGCTGCGCGTATTCACGGGTGCCGAGCGGGTATCGGCGCGACTGCGCGCAACGCGTCCGGCCTCGACGAAGACCATTCAACAGCTAGATGGACGCCGCCCATGAGCCTTGATCGCCGGACCTTTGTGAAACACTCGGCGTTGCTCGGTGGCGCGGTTGGCCTGGGTCTTCCAGCGGCTGCCCACGCCTTCACGGCCGACGGCGTGCGCCCGTTGGTGTACCGTCCGGAAACGGGGGCGGCGCAGCCGAAGCCGCTGCGTATTCTCATTTTGGGCGGCACGGGATTCATCGGGCCGAATCAGGTGGAATACGCGCTGGCGCGGAAGCACAACGTCACACTGTTCAACCGCGGCAAGACCAACGCCGCACTGTTTCCGAAGGTCCCGCGCATCATCGGCGATCGCAACGTGGCCGGCGGTCACGATGGGCTGAAGCAGGGCACGTGGGATGTCGTGATCGACAACCCCACGCGCAATCCGCTGTGGGTGCGTGGCGCCGCTGAAGCACTGAAGGGACGCGTGGGCCAGTACCTCTTCGTGTCTACGATTTCGGTGTTCAGCGACAACTCGATTGTCGGCATGGACGAGAGTGGCCCGCTGCACAAGCCGGGCGACCCATCGGTGTGGGCCAGCAACGACGGTGCGCATTACGGTCCGAACAAGGTGCAGTGCGAGCTCGACGCGAAGGCGCAGTTCGGCGAGGACAACGTGACCATCGTGCGTCCGGGATTGATCGTCGGTCCCGGCGACTTGAGCGATCGGTTCTCGTACTGGCCGGTGCGGATCGACAAGGGCGGCGAGGTCCTCGCGCCCGGCACGCCCAACGATGCGGTGCAGTACATCGACGCCGAAGATCTGGGGCAGTGGATGGTGCGTCTGGCCGAGAACCACACCATCGGCACCTTCAACGCGACGGGACCGAAGTCGCCGACGAACATCGCCGAGATGCTGTATGGCATCAAAGCGGTGACGAGCAGCGACGCGCATTTCACCTGGGTGGCCGCCGATTTCCTGGCGGAGAACCAGGTGCGGCCGTGGAGTGACATGCCGGTGTGGATGCCACCCACAGGGCGCACCGCTGGTTTCATGGCGGTGAACTGCAACAAGGCGTTCGCGGCGGGGCTCACGGTGCGTCCGCTGGCTGAGACCGCTAAGCACACGCTCGACTGGTACATGACGCGTCCCGCCGCGGAGCAGGAGAAGGCGCGGGCAGGGATTGCCCCCGCAAAGGAGCAGGCCGTGCTCGCGGCTTGGCGTGCGAAGCAATCCGGAGCCAAGTGATTCGTCGAATGCTGGCGAAGCTGGTGACGGTGGAAGAAGGCGAGTGGCGCGCAACGCTGCTTGCCTTCACGTTCTTCTTCTTCCTGCTGGCGAGTTACTTCATTTTGCGCAGCATCCGCGACGCCTTAGGGGTGGCGGCGGGCGTCGCGAATCTGCCATACCTGTTTACGGGCACGTTGCTCAGCACCCTCGCCCTGCAACCGCTGTCGGCCTCACTGGTGGCGCGCATCCCGGTGCGACAGTTCATTCCGCTCGTGTACCGGGGCTTTGGTGCCTGCTTGCTGTTCTTCGGGGCGGCGATCACCTGGTGGCCACACTCCGAAACGTGGCTGGCGCCAGTGTTCTTCATCTGGACCAGTGTATTCAACCTGTTCGTGGTGTCGGTGTTTTGGGGGTTCATGTCCGACACCTTTCGCAGTGAGCAGGGGAAGCGGCTGTTTGGCTTTATCAGTGTGGGCGGCACCGTCGGGGCCATGGCTGGATCGGCCATCACTGCGCTGCTGGCCAAGCAGGTGGGCATGGCGGTGTTGGTGGTCATCTCGTTCGCCATGCTCGAAGTCACGGTACAGTGCGTGCGCCGGTTTCCGCCGAGCTTTCGTGCCGATACGCGAGAACGTGAAGAGGCGCAGCGTCCCATTGGCGGCGGATCGTTCAGCGGCATTACTCATGTGCTGGCCTCGCCGTACCTGATCATGATCTGTCTGTTCATGCTGATGTTCACCATTGGCACGACGGTGCTGTACTTCCAGCAAGCGGAAATCGTGAAGGCGGAGTTTGCCGATCGGGATTCCCGCACCGCCTTTCTGGCGCGGGTAGATCTGACGGTGCAAACGCTTACGGTGCTGCTGCAGCTGTTTGTCACGGGGCGCGTGATCAAGTGGCTGGGCGTGGGCGTCGTGCTCGCCATTCTGCCGCTGATGAGCGTGATTGGCTTCACCACGCTCGGCTTCATCGGTGCCTCGGGCGCGCTCACGGCGTTCGTGGTGTTCAACGTGCTGCGCCGCGCGGGGAACTACGGCTTCGCGAGTCCGGCGCGTGAGGTGCTGTTCACGGTGGTCTCGCCCGAAGACAAGTACAAAGCAAAGAACTTCATCGACACGTTTGCGTATCGCAGTGGTGATCAGATCGGCGCGTGGAGCTACGCCGGGTTATCCGCGGCCGGACTGGCGGTGAGTTCCATTGCGCTGATCGCGGCGCCCATGAGTGCCGTGTGGCTGGTGGTGGCCATCTGGCTTGGCCGACGGCACACGCTGATGTCGAAAGCGGAGTCGGCATAAGCGTCGCGGCCACCAACTGATCTGCTACGGTGGTTACTGCGGTACCATCTTCACGAAGCCGTCGTATTTCCACACGCCGCCGATGCGAAGCCATCGCTCGCAAAACGTGTAGCGATGCCGTTGCGAGCGCTGCCCCTCACGCGCGGGGGGCGCCATGAACTGGGTGGTATACCAGAGGTGGATTTCGCGGGGGAGCTCGCCCCGTTCGATACGGGTCACGGCAATCCACACCGCCGACGGCGGCTGGCAGCCGACGCCATCGACGGTTTCGCAGGGTGTCACGTCAAGGGATGGGCCCTCTGGCCACCCAGCGATAGGCGCGAAGGCGTCGCTGGTGAGCGTATGGCCTGAGTACTGCCGGATTGCCGCGGTCGTGGCGGCACGTCCAAAAAAGGTGGCGCGGTACTCGGCCACCGGGATGCCGGCCGGTCGATCTTGCGTGATGATCCGGCTGATTGCTTGACGCACCAGCGATTCAGCGTCCGGCAGCGCCCAGGCGCCTGCGCGGCTCGGCGGTGGTGCCCCCGGCGGCTGGGCAGCGGCACGGGAGGTCATGCCGGAGAGTGCGACCATCGCCAGCGTGAGCGCGAGGACGCCGTGGTGCCTCTTGCGTGCGGGGGATGGCGAGTGCCGGAACGTCGTCATGATCGTTGAGTATAACCGTTCGGGTTTAACTTGACAGCGTTAGGTGAAACGCCTACCTTCGTGGGCATGACCACCTCTGCCATCCGAACCGCCTCGCTGGCCCGCCGAGAACGGCAAAAGGCCGAGACGCGCCAGGCGATCCTGGATGCGGCACGGGAGCTGTTTGTCTCCGACGGGGTGGAGGCCACGACGATGCGAGCCATCGCGGCCAGGATCGGCTACACCCCAACGGCGATTTATCACCACTTCCGGGACAAGGACGCCCTGATCGTGGAGTTGTGCATGGCCGACTTCTCGGCCTTAGGGCAGGCGATGCATAAAATCGGCCGGATCGAGGACCCCGTGGAGCGGCTGCGGCGCATGGGTTTAGCCTATACGGACTTCGCGCTCGATAATCCAAGTCAGTATCGATTCATGTTCATGACATCATTGCGGCATCCACTGGTTGATGGCTCCGGAAACGTCGTCACCGCCCCCGATGAAGACGCCTACCGATTCCTCCTCCAAACCGTGGCTGAAGGCATCGCACTCGGCGTGTACCGACCGGAACTCACCGATGCGCCCGAGCTTGCCCAGATATTCTGGGGGGGGATCCATGGCATCATCTCCCTCTGGTTCACCCATGCCGATGAACCCAACATCGTCCTCCGCAACCCTCGGGAAACGGTGCGGACGATGTGTGATGTCATGATCCGCGGCAGTCTTCGACACCCCACCTAACCAACCGCTCGTAGAGCATTCGATCCGCCGGGCGCTTTGGCGCCCTTCTTTGGGCCCACTCACCTAACACTGTTTATAAGTATAGCAATGTACAACACACTACCGGTGTTCCAAAAACAGCGCTGGCTGCTCACGGTGCTCGCGGTCGCACACACGGTTGGCGCCGCCAACCTCATGAACGCCCAGCAGCCGCTCACCGCACGGCAGCTTCTCGATCGCTACGTGGCCGAAGCGCTCACCGCCAACCTCGCCCTCGCCCAGCAGTCGGCCGCGCTCGAGCGCGCCAACGCCGGCGTACGCGAGGCCAATGGGCGGTTCCTCCCCACCGTCGGCCTGAACGCCCGCTACTCCGAGTTCAACGGTGTGGTGAACATCGGTGACTTCATCAATCCGGCCTACGCGGCGCTCAACCAGCTCACTGGTGAGTCGCGGTTCCCCACCAACGTGAACGCCACCCTCCCGTTCCGTCAGGAAACCAGATTCGAGCTCACCCAGCCGCTGTTCAACGACGCGCTCTTCGGCGCGCGGGCGGCGGCCCGCGCCCAACGCGACCTGGCTGGAGCCACCCGCAAAGGCGCCATGCGACAGCTCGCCGCCGACATCCAGCAAGCCTGGCTCGGCTACGCCAGCACGGTGCGCGCCGTGGAAACGCTTGAGGCCACGGTGCCGCTGCTCGACGAGAACGTGCGGGTGAGCGAGCGCCTTATTGGGGCCGGACAAGCCACGCCCGATGTGCTGCTGCGTGCACGCGCCGAGCGCAGCGAGCTGCAGCAGCAGATCCAAGAAGCGAAGCGGCAACGCTCCGCAGCGCAACGCGGGTTCAACGTGTTGCGCAATCGCGATGAAGACACGCCGATTGCTCTGGCTGACGACAGCACGCTGATGCACGTTGACACCCTCTCGCGCGCTGCGCTGCTGGCCCACGCGCTCACACACCGCGAGGAGCTGGCGCAGGCCGGCAGCGGCATCACGCTGGCCCGCGCGCAGCAGCGCATGGCCACCGCCGCCTACCTGCCTAGCGTAGCGCTGGCCGCGAGCTACGGTGTGCAGGGCGACCGCTATCGCTTCAATACCCGCAACGACGTGGGACTCGCCTCGTTGGTGATGTCGTGGAATGCCTTCAACGGCGGTCAGGATGCCGCCCGCCGAGAGCAGGCGAATGCGACGCGCACGGAAGCCGAGTACCGACGGCGTGAAGCGGAGCGCGCCATCGCGCTGCAGCTTGGCAACGCCTACGACGCCGTGCAGTCGGCGCGTAGCACACTCACCACCGCCAGCGATCGTCTGGCCAGCGCCGAGCGCGCCTTCTCCTTGGTGCAGCGCCGGTTCGCCGAGGGACTCGCCACGCCGGTGGAGTTCCTGAGTGCGCGCACCGCCTTCACGTCGGCCGCCATTAACCAGGTCATTACGCGCTTCACCTTCGCCACCCGTGTGGTGGAACTCGAGCGCGCCGCGGCGCTGCGCTCGCTCCCCAACTAACCCTCGGCACCCACCGCCATGATTACGAACCATTTCTCATTCCGCCCCACCATGCTCATCCCGGCCGCTATGCTGCCATTCATGGTGGCCTGCACCAACGCGCCAGCTCCCACACCTGATACCGCATCACGCGCCCCGGCGGTATCGGTGAGCGTTGAGACCGTGACGAGTGGCGGCGCCGCTGCCCCGGTAACCGCCACGGGGACCTTCGGCTCACGCGACGAGATCCCACTCGCTTTCAAAATCGGCGGCATCGTGTCGCGCGTGTTGGTGGACGAAGGCGCCACCGTGCAACGCGGCCAGCTGCTGGCCGCGCTCGACCTGCGCGAGATCAACGCGGCCGTGGCAAAGGCGCAGGTGAGCTTCGACAAGGCGCAGCGCGATCAGGCCCGCGTACAGCGGCTCGCCGCTGACAGTGTGGCCACCCTCGTGCAACTGCAGGATGCCACATCGGCGCTGGACGCCGCGCGCTCCGATCTCGTCACCGCCACGGTGAATCGCGAGTACGCCACCATCGTGGCACCCGAAGGCGGCATCGTGCTGCACCGCCTGGTCACGGCGGGCTCGAACGTGTCGCCCGGTGCGCCCATCATGCTGCTTGGCGGCACGCGTCGCGGTCGTGTGCTGCGGGTAGGACTGTCCGATCGCGATGCCCTGCGTGTGCAGCTGGGTGACGCCGCCACCGTGCACTTCGATGCACTGCCGGCGCGCACCTTCACCGGCCGCGTGCAGCTGCTGGGACGCTCGGCCGACCCTCGTACCGGCACGTATACGGTTGAGATCACGGTGAACGGCGCGGATGCGCTTCCCAGTGGACTGGTGGGCTCGGTCGCGATTGCCGCACGCGGGGCAGCTGGTAATGCGAAACGTGGCGTATCGGTATCGGTGGACGCGCTGCTCGAGGCCGATCACGATTCGGCCACGGTGTATGTGGTGGGGGCCGCCGGTGAGGCACCACGCGAGCTGATCGCCCAGCCGCAGCGCGTGCGCGTGAACGGCGTGAGCGGTGACCGCGCGATGATCGAGGGGCTTGTTCCCGGTGCGCGCCTCGTGACACGTGGCGCCGCCTATGTCACGCCCGGTGCACGCGTGCGCATCGTGACGGCGGATACGCTCGCGGCGGCTCTGAAGGCGAGCGCGGTGAAGCGCACGGCGGTGCTGCCATGAACTTCCTGGGCAAGCTGGCCGAGTTCTCGGTGAAGCGATGGCAGTTCACCGTACTGCTGTTCCTCATGTTCGGCGCCCTTGGCGTGACCAGCTGGATGGCGATCCCGCGGGCCGAAGACCCCGACTTTCCGGTGCCGATCTTCACCACGGTGGCTGTGTATCCAGGAGCCTCGCCGGAAGACATGGAGCAGTTGGTCACTGAACCGCTGGAAAAGCAGCTGAAGTCGCTTACCGACGTGAAGAAACTGGAGTCCACCAGCAGCGACGGGCTCTCGGTGATCAAGATCGAGTTCGACGCGGAGTCGGACGCCGAGCGCAAGTACGATCAGGTCATCCGCGAAGTGAATGCGCTGCGCCCCGAACTCCCATCGGCGTTGCAGCGACTGGAGGTGCGACGCAACGAGAACTCCGATCTCACGGTGTTTCAGGTGGCGTTGGTGGCGCCGCTGGCGCCGTACGCGCAAATGGACGACCTGGCCAAGCGTTTCGAAGACGCGCTGGAGCGCGTGCCTGGCGTGAAGAAGGCCGAGCGCTGGGCGGCGCCGCCTCGCGAGATGCAGGTTACGCTCGATCTGGGGCGCATGGCGCGCCTCGGTCTCACACCAGCGCAGGTGCTCAACGCGCTCGGCAGCGACAACGCCCAGATCCCCGGCGGGTCGGTGGATGTAGGGACACGTCGCTACAACATTGGCACGACGGGTCGGTACAAGAACGCCGAGGATGTGCAGCGCACGGTGATTGCGGGCGCGAATGGGGCCGTGGTGCGCGTGCAGGATGTGGCCACGGTGCAGTGGGGGGACGGCGATGCCGTCCATATGGGTCGATGGAACGGGCAGCGCGCCATGTGGGTGACGGTGGCGGTGCAAAAGGGGAAGAACATCTCGGCTGTGAAGGCCGAGGTGTGGGAGGCGCTCGACGCCCTTGAGGAGGGGTTGCCTAAGGGGATCACGCTGGCGCGCGGGTTTGATCAATCACAGAACGTGGATACACGACTCTCGCAGTTGGGGAAAGACTTTGCCATCGCCCTGCTGCTGGTACTCATCACGCTCCTGCCGCTGGGCACGCGGGCGTCGGTGATCGTGATGATCTCGATTCCGCTGTCGCTGGCTATGGCGGTGATGCTGCTGTATGCCGCCGGGTACAGTATCAATCAGCTCTCCATTGTGGGCTTCGTGATTGCGCTGGGGCTGTTGGTGGACGACTCGATCGTGGTGGTGGAGAACATTTCGCGTTTCCTGCGCAACGGGTACACGCGCACCGCAGCGGCCATCGAAGGCACCAAACAGATTGGCGTGGCGGTGTTGGGTGCAACGGGCACGCTGATCTTCGCCTTCCTGCCACTGTTGTTCCTGCCGGGTTTGTCGGGCAAGTACATCCGGTCGTTGCCGATTGCGGTGGTGTTCGCGGTGCTCTCGTCGCTGTTCGTGTCCCTCACGATCATTCCGTGGCTGGCCAGCCGGCTCATGCCGCGCACCGAGCACGCCGAGGGCAACAAGGTACTGCAGTGGCTCGATCGTGGCATTCATCGTACCTATGCGCCGCTGTTGCACCGTGCGCTGGCGGCGCCTCGCTCCACGTTGGTGCTTGCCTTGCTGCTGGTGGTGGGGTCGGTGGCGCTGGTACCCGCGGTGGGCTTCTCGCTGTTCCCGAAGGCCGGTACGCCGCAGTATCACGTGGATATCGAAACGCCCGAGGGCACATCGCTGGCGGAAACCGATCGTGCAGCACGGTACGCTGAGTCGGTCATCCGGCAGCATCCCGGCACGCGTGGGGTGTTCGCGAATGTGGGGAAGGACAATCCGGCGGTGTACTACAACGTGTTTCAACGGGCCGAGGCACCCAATCGGGGGCAGCTGATCGTGCTGTTGAAGGAGTACGACAACGTGCGTACCCCGCTGGCACTGGATTCGTTGCGGCAGCGACTGGCGCCGTACCCGGGAGCGCGTATCGAACTCAAGGAGTTTGTAAACGGACCGCCGATTGATGCGCCGATCGCCATGCGCATTGAAGGCACGAGTCTGGATACGCTCCAGCGGCTGGCCGCGCAGTACGATGCCGCGTTCAAGCGCACCGAGGGCACGCAGTATGTGAATAATCCCGTACGGCTGCGGCGTTCAGATCTCACGCTGGTGGTGGATAAGCAGAAGGCGGGATTGCTGGGTATCCCCAGTGTGGAAGTTGAGCGTACGCTGCGGCTGGGGATTGCGGGGCTCGAGGCGGGGAACATCCGCGCGGATAACGGCGACGAGTATCCGCTCATGGTGCGTATTGCGCACAATGGTCGGCCGGCGCCCGAGGCGCTTGATCGCATTCAGGTGAGCAGTGTGACGGGAGCCATGATTCCGCTGTCGCAGATCGCATCCATGCGCTTCAGTGCGTCGCCCACCACGATCGATCATGTGAACCGTCAGCGCTCGGTGACGATCACGAGCTACGTGCGCTCGGGGTACAACACCGACGCCGTGACCAAGCAGGTGATGGCGGCGCTCGACTCTATCGCGTTACCGGTGGGTTACGTGATGCACCCGGCCGGCGAGATCGAGAGCCGCGAGGAAAGCTTCGGCGGCATCGGCGGCGCGATCATCGTGGCGGTGTTTGCGATCCTGGCGATTCTGGTGCTCGAGTTCCGTGACTTCCGCACCACTCTGGTGGTGGCGTCGGTGATTCCGTTGGGGCTGGTGGGCGGTATCGTGGCGCTGTTGCTGAGTGGTTACACGTTGTCGTTCACGGCAATGATCGGCTTCGTGGCACTGGTGGGTATCGAGATCAAGACCAGTATTCTGCTGGTGGACTTCACCGACCAACTGCGACGACAAGGGGTGGGTCTTGACGACGCTATTCAGCAGGCCGGTGAGATCCGATTCCTGCCGATTGTGCTCACCACCATGACCGCGATCGGCGGGTTGCTGCCGCTGGCGTTTCAGGGATCTGGACTGTACTCGCCGCTGGCGTGGGTGATCATTGGCGGACTCGTGTCGAGCACGCTGATTGCGCGGTTGGTTACGCCGGTGCTGTATAAGTTGCTGGCGCCTGCACTCGAGGAGCGTGAGGAGCCGGTGCCGCCGCAGCCGGTGGGGTTGGTGTCGGCCACGGTGTAGCCGATGAGCGTATCCGTGTTGGCTCCGTGAAATCCGCGGCTTCCATATTCCAGCGGTTCGCAACCTCGCCTGAACTGAAACAGCATGACCGCGGATTACGCGAATATCAACACGGATCTGCTCCGTGAGCAATTCGAGCAAGGTCGCGGCGCTGACGGATTTGTCTGTCTCTATTGAACAGCCTAGCAACGGAGCGTCAAGGCGCTGCGATGACCATCATCACACCGATTGGCGTATTCGTGTTGGTTTCCGCGAAAATCCGCGGTCATGCTGTTTCCGTTCAGGCGAGGTTGCCAACCGCCAGAACACGGAGACTGCGGATTTCGCGGAACCAACACGGATACGCAAAGGCGACCGCGTGGCTTCTTTAGCAAAGGGAATCTTTCCTTCGCTCGCGACGTGCCTACTTCCTTGTCGGAAAATCGAGCGTAGCCGTGGTGGATTCGCGTCGGAGTCGAATGGTAGAACGTCCGGCGTCTCCTTCGCTGCCGCCTGCCTTGGTGACAGTGATCCGTATGGGCCGATCACGCGGGAGGCCGCACAGCAGGTATCGGCCCGTTGTGTCGGTGTGCACGAACGCTTCTCGTGCCTCAGTGCGCCATACGGATATGCCGCCCGGCGAGCGCAATTGATCAACCCACGTGGCGCGCACGAGCGCGCGAGCGAGCGGTTGCTGGCTGGAGTTGACGACGACACCGGACACCGTGGCCTGCATTCCCGCCGAGTCTGCACAGGTCAATGCATCACGGTTCGCAACTCCCGCACGTAGCAGCACGTCGTCGGCTATCCCCGATGACGAAGCACTTGAATCACGTGCGCCGACCGAGAAGAGGAGCGCATTGCCTCGTCGAAGCTCGAGCACCGCACCCGAGACGGTTTGCGTGCCGGTGACCGTGACGTAGTCGAGCGCGCCGTTGTTTTGGTTGGCAAACGGACTGAGGCGCGTCACACTCGCCACCGTGGGCATGCGTATGCCCCATTCGTGAACGAACCAGATCTCGTCGTCTAAGCGGGTATAGGCGATGGTGCCGCCGGGGCTCGCCCGTGCAATCAACGGCTCAAGCCCGACGTACCCGAAGTCGATCTGCCGAAGTTCGCTCGAGGCGCGATCCAGCCACACGACGCCTCGGGTTTGAATGATGTCCAGCCGGTTGCGCGATGGACGGAAGGCGACGCCGATCCACGCCGGATACTCCGACGACTCCGCAACAAGCTGCAGGCAGTAATGCGCCAGAAATGCATCCGATGTCAACACATCAGCGTCCGGAGCGCGGTAGGTCATTGCGCCGTCGGCAGCGATCGTCCGAAATCCGATCGTGGCCAGCGAATCAACGGGTACGCTGCGAAACGGCTGCAACACGCTGTCGGTGGCCACCGTGACCACTGGCGTTCCAATAGGCTGTCCGCGTGCACTCGAGCGTGCCGATCGCACTTCATAGCGCGCCGTGACGGCTCCATCCTGTGCCCGGAGCCGCGACAACAGCAGCGCCGTACGCGCTTGCACAAACAGTTGCGCGACGGTCGATCCTTCGTTGGGCCGCATCTCGCATCGAGCCGTCGCGCGCGTGCGTACGTCGGCAAGCCGTATGGGAATCTCGGCGAGCACGGCGTTGAGCTCCCGTTGCTCACCATCGCGCAGGCGCACGCGAGCCAGTACGGAAGGTTCCATGCCGATGCGCAGGGCAACCACCTCAACCGAATCGGTTCCGACGGCTAGTCTGTACCGTCCGAGCCGTGATGTGACCACACGGGATATGACGTTCCCGTCGACGGCCCGCTTGGCGACCACCAATACGCCAGCGGCGCCGGCGCCGGCCCGCTCATAGCGCAGCGTGCCTGAGAGTTCCTGAGCCCGCACGCTTCGCGCGTCCGCGACGGCGAGCGCCACGACAGCAATCGATGTGAGGATCGACCGCGATGCTGAGGATCCGCGGTTTGGCATCATCGCCGCGGGCCCGTCCAGATCGCGACCAAGCCACATGAACCACGATTCGTCAGCGGGATCAACTCGGACGGAGCGTTCGCCGTCGAAGGATAAATCTCCATCGCCATCACTTCGGCCACGCTGAGCACCTCGTCAATCGATTGGTCTCGCAGAACGCGGCCATCGACCAGTATCTCCATCAGACAGCCACCGCGACCGGTCAATACGACTGGACGAGTACGGCCGACCGTGACAAACTGGCGTCCGTAAAACAGCTGCGTGAGGACGCCCGCCTGACGCTGCTCCAACTCTTCCGGCGTCACAAACTCACCGCGATAGGAGCCCGACGCTGCACGCCGAACGCGCGTATAGAAGCCCGTCAATTCGAGCGGCGTCCGAGACTCGGCAACGGTACGAAGCGTGTCGAGCGTGCCGCTAGTGCCGAGCAGCCGTACGAACAGCGCACCATCAGCCCCCCGCGAGGCAACGCTGTCGAACGGAGCATACCCGATCCGCCGTGCGTTCACGCGAGCGCCGCCGTACGGCGTGCGCAGGCGAACCACACCTGCGCTGTCGGTCACGGAAGGCGTATCGCGACCAACTTGCACTAGCGCATAGGGGATTCCGCGCCCCGTCGCGTCGATCACGCGCAGCGAGTCTTGTCCGGACGCAACACCCGCTGCCCCAGCCGTCAAGCCGATTGCCGCCAGCAATTGCATAGCCGAGAACGGCATCTTGATTCGCGTTACTAGGAGCACAGATGACCACCTCAAGCGGAACACGGTGGGCACACAATAGGTGTTACCGGTCGCTCTGCATTAGCATGGGCCGCAACCTGAAATCTAAGCTACGCTGAGCTCCGTCGCCTGTCGACCTACCTATTTAGGGGACTCCCCACGTACCACCTGTCGGTTGCCGCCGTGATACCAAGCACCACCCGGCCTTTCACGTAAACCACCCCGTGCATCGATTGCCATGGAACCGCGCTGTCCCATCGATATCGGGTTGTTTAATCAAAAATGACAAACCCGCCGGAAAAGCAGCAACGTCCCTCGCACACCCGGAGCAGATCCGCGTTGTTCCCGCGAAAATCCGCGGTCACGCTGTTCCGGCGGTTCGCAGCGCGCCACCAGCCACCGCCGTCCTGTCCTACGCCAGCCAGCACCCCGTCGCAACAACATTGCGGGGCGCCAGGGCGTAGCCCATAGTTGGTCGTGCCCTCGTTCCCCCGGGCGACATCGGTTCACCTCTGCTCCTCGCGCTTATGCACCATCTTCGCGTCCTCGCCTTCAGCGCCGGCGTGTCCGGCCTGCTGGCCGGTCCGCTGGCCGCCCAGACCCCTGTGCCGCCCAAGGCCTCTGTCGACGCCACCGTGATCAACGCCCTGCGTTGGCGCAACATCGGTCCCGCCAACATGATGGGACGGATCGTTGATATCGAAGGCATTGCCTCGCCCTCGAAGACGTTCTACGTGTCCACCGCCGGCGGCGGATTGTGGAAGACCACCAATAACGGCACCACGTTCAAGGCCGTCATGGACACCGCCCGCGTATCGTCGGGTGGCGACCTCGCCATCGCCCCCTCCGACACCAACGTGATCTATTGGGGCACCGGCGAAGCGAACTCGCGCAATTCCATCTCCCCCGGCGGCGGCATCTACAAGTCCACCGATGGCGGCAAGTCGTGGGCCTTCCTTGGGCTCGCCGACACGCGCTCCATCGGTCGCATTCAGGTGCACCCCACCGATCCCAACACCGTGTGGGTGGCGGCCCTTGGTCATCCGTGGGGACCGAACAAGGAACGCGGGCTCTACAAGACCACCGACGGCGGCAAGAGCTGGCGCCTGGTGAAGTTCATCGACGAGAAGACCGGCTTCGTGGACGTGCAGCTTGACCCGCGCAACCCGAACACGCTCTGGGCCTCGAGCTACGAGCGCGTCCGCGGACCGTACTTCCTGAAGTCGGGCGGCGCCGGCTCGGCGCTCTGGAAGAGCACCGACGGCGGTGAAACGTTCACGGAAGTGAAGGGCGGCGGATTCCCCGCCACCACCAAGGGACGCATCGAGATCGCCATCGCGCGCTCGAACCCCGACGTGATGTACACCATGGTTGAAGCCGATACGGCGCCCAATCTCAAGAAGGACCCCAAGGTCGCCCCGCAGAAGCGCCCCAGCGGATTGTATCGCTCGGATGACGGCGGAAAGACGTGGGCGTACATGAACCCCGAGAATACGCGCCCGTTCTACTACTCGCAGGTGCGCGTCGACCCCAAGGATCCGATGCGTGTGTACTGGTCGTCCACGCCGGTGAAGTATTCCAGCGACGGTGGCAAAACGGCCGGCAACACCACCGAAGGCATTCACGTGGACCATCACGCCATGTGGATTGACCCCAACGATCCGCAGCGCATCATCACCGGCAATGACGGTGGCGTTGGCGTATCGAACGATCGTGGCGGTAACTGGCACTTCCCCAACTCGATCGCCATCGGCCAGTTCTACAACATCTCGGCCGACATGGGTGTGCCGTACCGCGTGTGCGGCGGCTTGCAGGACAACGGATCGTGGTGCGGTCCGAGCCGGCGCAAACAGGGTCCGGTGACCAACGCCATGTGGCACAACGTGGGCGGCGGCGACGGCTTCGTGACGCAGCAGGATCAGACGAACACCGACATCATCTACTCCACATCGCAGGGCGGCAACATGGGTCGCCTGAACTTCGCGACCGGTGAGCGCACGGGCCTCCGTAAGCCCACGTGGCGCGACGGTGGCTACCTGCAGTGGAACGACTCCATCTATGCCGTGTGGCCCGATACCACCAAGCCGGCCACCGCGGCGCAGAAGAAGCAGATGGCAGCCTATCGTGCGCGTCAGCGGAGCGACTCGGTGGCGTATGCGCTGCGCTGGAACTGGAACACGCCCTACATCATCTCCAAGCACAATCCGGCCACGCTGTACTTCGGCGCCAACCGCGTGCTCAAGAGCGTGAAGTACGGCGACGAGATGTTCCCCATCTCCGGTGAACTCTCATACGCCGACTCGGCCAAGCTGTATGTGGCGCTCAAGACCACCGGCGGTATCACGCCCGACGTGACCGGCGCCGAGACCTACGGCACGGTGGTGTCGCTCAACGAATCGTCGATCCGTCCGGGGCTGCTCTACGCCGGCACTGACGACGGACGCGTGTGGCTCACGCGCAATGACGGCGCGCAGTGGGAAGAAGTGACGAAGAACGTCACGGGCGTACCGGCCGGCAGTTACGTGTCGCGCATCGAGCCGTCGCACTTTGACAGCGCCACGTTCTACGTCACGTTCGACAATCATCGCAACGACGACTACACGCCGTACGTATTTGTCACCACGAACTTCGGTCGTACGTTCACCTCCATCGTGAACAACCTGCCGCAGGGTCAGACCGACTTCGTACACGTGATCCGCGAGGACCCGAAGAACCAGGATCTGTTGTTCGTGGGCACCGATGTCGGCGCGTACGTGTCCATCGATCGCGGGCAGTCGTGGCAGCGCTTTATGAGCGGCTTGGGCACCACGCCGGTGCACGACTTGCTCATTCATCCGCGTGACGGCGAGCTCATTGCGGGCACGCACGGACGGTCCATCTGGATTGCCGATATCACGCCGCTGCAGCAGATGACGCCGGCGGTGCTGGCGGCGAAGGCCACGCTGTTCGCGCCGCGCACCGCGTTCCAGTGGGGCGAGCAAACGATCAACGGCGGCAACGTGGGCCAGGGCGTGTTCCAGGGCCCGAGCCCCACGTACGGCGCCTCCATCTGGTACCGGCTGTCGGAGAACGCCGGTGGACAGGTGCGCATGATCGTGCAGGACGCGAGCGGTGATACGATCCGCTCACTCACCGGTCCCGGTCAGGCCGGCCTGCACAACGTGGTGTGGGATATGCGTGCGCAGCGCCCGGCCCCGGCGCGCATTGCACTCTCGCCAGCACAGCTTCGCGATAGTCTCAACACCAACCGCCGAGTCATGCGGGCACTTGATTCGCTGGAGAAGTCGGGTGCTGTGCCGGCGCCGATGCTGGCGCAAATCCGCACCACGGTGCAGACGGGTCAGCAGCCGCCTGAGATGCAGGCCATGCTTGCCGGTGCGCTCGGCGGTGGCGGTGGCGGCGGTGGCGGTCGTTTCGGTGGTGCTACGGGTTTCCAGGACCGTCCGGGCGAAACCCGTCCGCTGCCGAGCTTTCCGACGGCAGGCGCTGGTGGCCCTGGCGGCCGCGGCGGACCGGGTGCGGGTCCCGGTGCGGCGGCGGGTCCGGCCGGGTTGCAGGCGATGTTTGGCCCGTTGCGCGACGCGCTCGGTGATGATTTCGCATCCATCGGCCTCTTCCCGGGCGGCGGTGGAGGCGGTGGTCGTGGTGGGCGTGGCGGACAGAATACGCTGGCCAATACCGGCGACTACAAAATCACCATCATCGTGGGCGGCACGTCATACACGAAGCTGCTGCGCATTGAGCGCGTCAGCGGTGGTGAGGGCGGCGGTGGCTTCTTTGGACTTGATGACGACGCACGCGAACAACTCGATCGTCGCTGACGGCTAGCGTTTGCACGATCGTGGTACTGCCCCGTGACCAGTCTACCGGTCACGGGGCATCGTTTATTCGTCCGTTCCGGGTCCGCCGTGGCCGGCAGTGAGCTTGGTGCCGAGGTCGGTAAACCCGCGGGCGAACGCCAGCATGGCGGGGGTCGATTTGTTGTTCGACAGCGCATGGACATTGGCCCCGCGTGTCAAAAAGAGTTCGCACAGCGGGTCATTGCCGCGTGAGGCCGCTAAGTGCAGCGGTGTGTTTCCGGCGGCATCACGCGCTGAGACATCCGCACCGGCAAAGACCAACCGTCGGACCAGCAGCGGCAACGTGGTACCGGCCAAGGCGGCGTGGAGAGGGGTGTTGCGCATGGCGTTGGTGGAATGCGCGTCGAGCGGGGCGCCGTGATCAATCAACAGCCGGACGGCATCGTCGTGTCCGAAAAACGCCGCCAGATGGAGTGGAGTCCATCCATCGCTGCTGCGAAGCACGCGGGCGTCATCATCGCTCTCAATGGCCACGCGGAGGGCGGGAACATCGCCTAAGGCCGCGGCTTCGCAGGCACCGATGGGGCGACCGGGGTGGAGGATATCCGCCAGCTCCGGTGCACCGACGTAACAGGCATGGAGCACCAGCGACTCCCCGCCCGTCGCACGCGATGTGACCAGCAGCGGATCCTCGGCCAGGAGCGCCGAGATCCTGCTGCGGTCCTTCATGCGGATGGCCGTGAGCAGCGCATCAGGAGCGGTGCGAACCATAGGGCCGTGTTGAGAGGGGGAGCGGAACCGGTGCGGCTGGCTGAGGAGGACTGTCTCAACTTGATCACGGAACGGCGGATTGGCTATCGTTTTCCCCGATCGGTGCGTTAACCTCGCGAGATGCGCATTTCTCCTGTGTTCCTCTGTCGGCTGCTCGCTCCGGCGGTCGCGATGGCCTGTACCACCGGGTCGACGATGCGGACGACCCCGGCCGTGGCCGGTACCGGCGTGGCCAATACACCCCCGCTCATCATCGCGCATCGCGGTGCCAGCGGTCACCGCCCCGAACATACGCTTGAGGGGTATGCGCTGGCGGTGCAGATGGGGGCCGATTACATCGAACCCGATCTGGTGAGCACGAAGGATGGCCAGTTGATCGCCCGCCATGAAAACGAGATCGGCGGGACCACGGATGTGGCCAGCAAGTTCCCCGCGCGAAAAACGCGCAAGCTCGTGGACGGTGATACCATTGCGGGGTGGTTCACGGAGGACTTTACGCTTGCCGAGCTGCGCACGCTCCGGGCCACCGAGCGTCTGCCCTTTCGCTCCCATGCGTACGACGGGCAATTCCTGATCCCCACCTTCGACGACGTGTTGGCGCTTGCCGACTCACTCGGCCGCGCGCGGGGCCGTGCGGTTGGGGTGTACCCGGAAACCAAGCACCCCACCTACTTCCGCTCCATCGGCCTCCCCATTGAAGAGCCGATGCTGCGGCTGTTGCGGTCCCGCGGGCTCGACCGCGCCGATGCGCCCGTCTTTATCCAAAGTTTTGAAGACGGGAATCTGCGGACGCTCGCCACGCAAACACGGGTACGCCTGGTCCAATTGGTGTCCACGGCGTCACAGGTGACGCCCGCCGCGCTCCGCGATATGGCGACGTACGCGTATGCCGTTGGGGCCAATACGCGGCTGGTGGTTGGGAGCGAGGTGAATGCGGTGCCCACCACCGTGATTGCGGACGCGCACGCGGCGGGGTTGCGCGTGCATGTGTGGACGCTGCGTCCGGAGGCCGTGTTCTTAGCCAAGCGGTACGGTGGTGACCCGATCGCCGAGGTGCAGGAGCTGGTCCGTCTCGGCGCGGATGGGCTTTTTGGCGACTATCCCGATCAGATCGCTCGGGGGCTCCGCCGCTAAATGGCACGGCGGCCGACGGCAATGCCGCCAGCCGCCGGAGCCGCCGTGCTGTGACCGCGCCGGGTCAGTCCATCGCGAATTCGCGTGCGAAGGCCACGTTGAACGAGAACGTTTTCGCCCGGCTGCGTGTCTCCATCATGTTGGCCACGCGCTCGAGACGCTCGGTAATCGCCATGATTTTTTCCTGCGCCTTGCGACCGGCCTCGTTCAACCCTTCAAGTTTGTCGATGGACCAGAACTTGATGAGGTCCTCCACGATCTTGATGTAGTCTCGT
>CANHTA010000050.1 GCA_947463135.1 Gemmatimonadota bacterium | reverse complement strand
CGGAGGAATAGCCGGCGAGATCACAGCGCGCGTGAACGAAACCTGCTTTGAGTGGCTCGACGCGCCGATCCTGCGTGTGACGGCGGCCGATATCCCGCTGCCGTACGCCCCGGCTCTCGAAGATTACGTGTTGCCGCAGGCCGCCGATATCGTTCGAGCGGTCCGGCGCCTTACTGCGTATTGATAACGATGAACGCTCCAAATGGGTCGCCCACTCCGCTCCCGGAAGATCGCGTGGGTCGGAACATCGGCGTTGGGTGCTTTACCATTTTCATCGGCGGCGTGAGCGGCGCCATGGTTGGCGTCGGGATTGGTAAGTTGTTGGGATTCTTCGCCCGCTGTACGCCCATGGCGGGCTTACCGGCGTGCGATTGGTGGGTGTACGCTGGGTATGGTGGTGCCTTCGGCGCGATAACGCTGCCGATTCTCGCGTTATGGCGTTTGCGTCGCGCCGACCGTGCGGCCGACGCTGTTTCTTCAGATCGAGGATGATTGCGTGGCTCGCATAGATGTCATTATGCCGCAGATGGGAGAGTCCATTGCGGAAGGAACTGTGTCACGCTGGCTCAAGAAGGTCGGTGACCCCGTCAAGCGCGACGAGGCCCTCTTTGAGATCTCCACGGACAAGGTTGATGCGGAAATCCCGTCGCCGTCGGCGGGCATTCTCGTGGAAATCCTCGTTGGCGAGGGACTGACCGTCGCCATTCAGACGGTGGTAGCGCGACTGGAAACCGACGCCGCGTCCGCCGCGTCGCTGCCGGCGTCCGCGCCTAGCGCACCGGCGACAGGAACAGCGTCCGAGTCGGTGGTCGCCCCAGCGGTGCCGGATGCTCCGCCTGTCACGGCAGCGGTTCCAGCCGCACCACAGGCTGCCGCGGGATCCTTCGAAGAGCGTGTACGCACCAAGTCATCGCCGCTGGTCCGTAAAATGGCGGCGGAGCATGGGGTGGAAATCACCGCGATGAGCGGGAGTGGGATTGCGGGGCGTGTCACACGTAAGGACCTTGATGCGTTCCTCTCCGCCAGATCGGTACCCTCCGCGCCGGCCGTTGCGTCGACTCCCGGCGCCTCGATGTATGTGCCTGGTGGAACCGAACACCGCGGGCCACTGCCCACGCCCTGGGCAGGTGATCGCGTCGAGCCCATGTCAAAGATCCGGAAGCTCACCTCCGATCACATGGCCCTCGCCATCAAGGTCGCCACGCACGTCACATCGTTCTTCGAGATCGACCTCACGCGCGTTGCGCGGATTCGCGCCGGTATGCGAAAAGAGTTCGAGGCCCAGTCAGGGCAGAAGCTGACCTATCTGCCGTTCATTCTGCGTGCGGTCTGTACGCAACTGAAGCGGCATCCTGTGCTCAACGCGGCCGTCGCCGGCAACGATGTGATCCTGCGGCAGCAAATCAATTTGGGTATTGCCGTTGCCCTCGAACCCACCGGCCTGATTGTACCCGTGCTGAAGAGGGCCGATGAGCTCTCTCTCAGCGGACTCACGCGTGGCACGAATGACCTCGCCGCACGGGCACGGAGCAAGAAACTCAGCCCAACAGATGTGCAGGACGCCACCTTTACCATTACAAACCCCGGCGTCTTTGGCTCGCTCTACGGCACGCCAATCATTCCGGTCGGCACCACCGCCATCCTTGGCCTCGGGGCTATTGAAAAGCGCGCGAAGGTGGTAACCGGACCCGATGGCGAAGACACCATCGCCATTCGCACCTGTGCCTATTTTTCGCTCTCGTTTGACCATCGCGTCATCGATGGGGCCGATGCGGATCGGTTTATGGCCGATCTGAAGAAATCGCTGGAGTCAGTTCCCGAAACCGGGAATTGACGCCGACATGGCACGTGTGCTCGCCATGCGAGAGTGCGTGGTCACGCCGGAGCAGCGCTCGGCGTACCTTGCGTCTCTGGCCGTGCGCCGGGCACACGCCGCCGCTGTGTCGGTTCACTTTTGGGTCTTTGAACACGCCACGGAATCCGGTCGGTTTGTTGAATTCATGGAGGCTGCGAACGAGGACGCCATCGCAGCGCTTCAGGAAGACGGCCAACCGCCCGCGCTCTGGCGCGAAGTACAAGGAGGTTGATATGCCCGCGCGGCGCATCATCGTGGATGGACAGGAATGGCAGGTTTTCCCCTCGGGATTCCTCACGCAGTACGTCGGTGACGAGTTCGGATTGATTTTCGTGACCGGCACGGGCGCCGATCGGTCGGTGCGGGTCACCCGCTACTCGCCAGTTGGCACGCGCGCGCGCGAGCAATCGCTCGCGGAACTCGAGCACACGCAGCTCATCGACCTCTTCCGGATGTCGCAGCCAGGTGCCCGTTCGCCTGAGGCTGGCTACCGCACGTGACCGATCCCTCCCATCCCGCCGGCACGGAGACGGTGGCCGGCCGCGGTGAGTCGGCGTTGTTCGTCGATCTACAGGTGCATTCCACGGCCTCAGACGGGGCCCTGTCTCCCGCCAAGGTCGTCGAAGCCGCGCGTGACGCACAGCTGTCAGCGATCGCGCTCACCGATCACGATACCGTCGACGGATTGCCAGAGGCGTTCGCCGCCGGCGCGGCGCTCGGCGTGCGTATTGTCGCGGGGGTCGAACTCAGTTCGCATTTTGACGACGACGAGCTGCATCTACTCGGTCTGCATCTCTCCAATCTCGACTCCATACGCTCAGCACTGGTCGAGTTCCAAGCTGGGCGGATCGAGCGCGCCGAACGTATCGTCAACGTGCTCAATCGCCACAGCATTCCGGTCACGATGGAGGCGGTCCTGGCCGAAGCAGACCAAGGCGCCGTCGGTCGTCCGCATATTGCACGCGCCATGGTCGCCGGGGGATGGGTACGAGATTTTCGGGACGCATTCGATCGATGGCTGGGATTCGGCCGCGTTGCGTACATGGCGAAGGAGCGTTTTGACGTGGCGGACGCGATCGCGTTGGTGCACCGAGCTGGCGGTCTCGCGGTATGGGCGCACCCGGGCGATGTCGCAACGCCCACGCGGATCCAGCGCCTCGCTGACATGGGACTCGATTCGGTGGAGGTCCTCCACCCCAGTCATCCCCCCGCCTTGTCGCAACGCCTGTTTGAGAACACCGAGAAGGCAGGACTGCTGCCCAGTGGTGGCTCCGACTGGCACGGTACCCACGAGGGTGCACGTCGCCTCGGTGGTCAACTCGTGCCCAAAATCTGGCTCGACTGGCAGGACGCCCGCGTCGCGGAACGCGCAGCGCGAGGGGCCACGTGAATTCCCGTCGCGTCGCGCTTGTCACGGGCGGCGCACGGCGCGTCGGGGCCGAGATCGTCCGGAGCTTCGCGGCGCGTGGCTACGACGTGGTTGTACATCACGGCAACTCGCCGGAGCAGGCGGAATCACTCGCTGCAGAGTTACGCGCAGCACACGGGGGGCGCATTGAGGTGCTGCAGGACGATCTCGCCGACGTGCATGCGCCGGCGCGTATCGTCAACGCAGCGATCGGTGCGTTCGGGGCGCTCGACGTGGTCGTAAGCTCCGCCTCGGTCATGACAGCGCTTCCCTTTGATGCCGTCACCCCTGAGGCGTGGGAGCATACCGCCGCCATCAATTTGCGCGCCCCGTTTTTTCTGATGCAGGCCGCAGCACGCGTCATGCGCGATGGCGGTTCCATCATTCAACTCTCCGACCATCTCGCCTTCGAGGCGACCTCCCCACGTCTGATTCCGCATCAGGTTACGAAAGCGGCTCTGACCCAGTTGGTGCGTACCACGGCGTCCGCCTTCGCGCCGCGCCTCCGGGTGAACGCCGTCGCCCCAGGACTCGTACTGGCTCCCGAGGCCATGTCACCCGAGGCCATTGAGCGTTTCCTGCACGATGTGCCGATGGGGCGATGTGGCACCCCGTTGGACGTGGCGCAGGCGATTCATTTCCTCGTGGATGCGCCCTATATCACCGGTCTCGTGCTACCGGTTGATGGTGGGCGCCATTTGCGGCGATGAGTACGCCGGTCGTCCGCGTGCCGCTCACGTTCGGCCGCATCGTGATTATCGGCGGTGGCTGCTACGGGAGCTGGTACGCGCAACAGCTCACACGCGCGACCCGCGCCGGTGCCATCCACGCCAACGAAGTGGTGGTGGTGGATCGTGACCCCGCGTGTCGCGTTGCCACAATGCTCCACGAGGGTCACTACGACGGCCTGCCGATACGCCTCGACGTGGCGGAGTGGGATGACTATATCGCCAGTTGGCTTGGGCAAGAGGGGAGGGCACTCAGCAACGACGCCATGGTGCCATCCCCACTCATGCCGCACCTCTGTCTCGATTGGCTCATGGCCCGAGCGCGCGCGCGGTGGCCGGACCGTCTGCCACGCGTCGAAGCGCTGCGTCAGGCGCCGCCTACGCCTTGGCAGCGGGCGTCCCCGGACGGGCGCCACTATGTCAGCTTTGCAACCTGGATGTGTCCGGTCAACTGTATCGAGCCCAGACGCTGTCCGCATACACGGGGCGTCCGTGACTGGAGCATGCCACCCTTCATGCAGCAGTTCGTTCAGGATAACCCAGACCTCCACGGTCCCATTATCTTTCACTGTAGTCATCGCACGCACGGCGTGGGGATGATCGACGCCGCCGCGATCGCAGACGCTGATCGGCAGCTCGCCATGTGGGGGGCCGCTGGTCCCTGCGCGGTGCTCGTTGGTACAGTCTCGCACTGCCACGGAGCACTCGGCGTGCTGGCCATTGATTGAGTTTCCTTCCTCCCTTCGACGACATGTCCGACTCCCGCCCAGAAAACATCGTCATTATCGGATCCGGTCCGGCGGCGTGGACCGCTGCGATCTACGCGGCGCGTGCCAACCTCAATCCCATCGTCTTTGAAGGGGAACCGGTCGGTACCGAGCTGCCGGGTGGGCAGCTCATGTTAACCACCGACATCGAGAACTTCCCCGGCTTTCCTGATGCCATCAGCGGCCCTGATCTCATGGAGCGGATGCGGAAGCAGGCCGTTCATCACGGGGCGCGTGTGGTCTCGGAGCTCGTGAAGCAGGTGCAGTTGGAGGCGCAGCCGTTCCGTATCGTTCCCAACTATTCCGCGCCAATCACCGCGCATACCGTGCTGGTGGCCACTGGTGCCGCCGCGAAGTGGATCGGGCTCGACAACGAACTGCGGTTGGCCACCACCGGTGGCGGCGTCTCCGCCTGCGCCGTCTGCGACGGGGCGATGCCCTTCTACCGCAACAAGACCCTCGCGGTGGTTGGTGGTGGCGATACCGCAATGGAAGAGGCGATGTACCTCACGAAGTTCGCCCGCGAGGTGGTCATCATTCACCGCCGCGACAGCTTCCGCGCGTCGAAGGTGATGGCCAATCGCGTGCTGGAACATCCCAACGTTCGGGTGATCTGGAATGCGCAGGTCACCGAGGTGCATGGTGACGAGTTCATCACGGGCCTCCAGTTAACCGATACGGTTCACGGAACCGTGCGGGACATTGAGGTCGGCGGACTGTTCGTGGCGATCGGACACACGCCCAATACCAAGTTCCTGCAAGGACAACTGGATACCACCGAGCACGGGTACATCAAGGTGTCCTCGTGGCGCACGGAAACGAGCGTGCCTGGGGTCTTTGCCGCCGGTGATGTCATCGACGATTACTACCGGCAGGCAATCACGTCGGCGGGAACCGGTTGTATGGCAGCCTTGGAAGCGGAACGGTGGCTGGCGCACCACGGCATTGGGGAATCGCCCGTCCTCGAAACGGCGGAAGCGCCCGTTCCGGAAACGCCGGACGCGACCGCCCCGTGACCGCCCTCCGGCTGCAGCAGCTCACCGTTGGCCCGCTCCAGGAGAACTGCTGGCTGCTCGCTGATCCCGACAGCGGCAAAGCCGTGCTTATCGATCCCGGCGATGAGGCGCCAGCCTTGCTCGCCGCGGTTGACGCCTCCGGCTGCACGCTTGACGCGATCTGGCTCACCCATGCCCACTTCGATCATGTAGGCGGCATCGCTGGCATCATCGCGGTCCAGCCCGTACCGGTTTGGCTCCATCCGGCCGACGCCGTCCTGTACGCCAACGCCGCCAGCAGCGCCGCGCGTTGGGGCGTCATGATCGAGAGTCCCCCGCCGGTTGATCACCCGCTGGCTGAAGGTGACGTGATGCAGCTCGGGCAATACCGCTTCGATGTCTGGCACCTCCCTGGCCATGCACCGGGGCACGTGGCGTTTGTCGGACACGGACTCTGTCTGTCGGGCGACCTGCTCTTTGCCGGCTCCATCGGGCGCACCGATCTGCCCCTCTGCGACCCCACGGCCATGCACCAGTCGCTCATGCGCCTGACCACGTTGAGCCCAGAGACTCGGGTATGTCCCGGTCACGGTGTTTCTACCACGATCGGGCACGAGTTAACGGCCAACCCGTTCTTGCGCGGTGCCGCCCGGGTACTTGGCGCCTAGGCGTCACCTTCCTTTTCCGGTGTTTCCCATGTTCCCCTCCTCTCGCACGACGTTCCGTCCGCTGATCGCGCCCCTGCTGTGCGTTGCCGTGATGGGGGCGTGCGCGAGTGTGACCGAGAGCAACTCGCGCATCGGCAACTATGGTTCGATCACGATTTCGGGAAAACCGATTGCGGGCAATCGAGTCGCGGCCTCGGTGCAGGCGGTGTTCTTTCAGGGGCGTTCGGCAAGCGCGCCCAACAGTGCCCTGCAGCAGGGCGACCAGTGCGCATACGCCTTTCTCGACACGGCCACGACGGGAGCGACCGGATCGCTCAAGGTTGGCGAGAGTCTTGCAATGACCTTTGCCGGTACAACCGTCAACATGCCGTTTTCGCAAACGTACTCCCGTTACGAGCCGGTGGCGGGCGCAACACTGTCCTATGCGGTCGGTGATGCGGCGTCGGTCAGAGTACCTGGTGCGCCGGGGACGTTTCCATCCTCCGCGATCAGCATACAGCTTGCCGAACCGATCATTCCCGGTCCAATCAGCCTCCCGGCCACCGGTGCACCGATGGACGTCACATGGAACGGGACCAACGATGCCACCGCGGCGGTTATCCTGTCGGTGCGATATGGCGCGACACCCACCGCGACGGTGCCAAACGAGCAGATCTATTGCGCCCTGAAGGACGATGGCGCCTTCCAGATCCCGGCCACTGGTCTGGTTCCGTTTCTTGCATCGCCGAGCGCGCTGCGGTCGGTGGCACTCGTGCGGTGGCGCACGCAGGAAGTCCGCCCCGACACGTTGAGTTTGCTCCATATCGTGTCGACGGTCGACACTGTTGTGCGGTTCCCCTAACGCGTCAGTATGGTGGTGCCCGTGACGACTCGGCTTGAGCAGGACCCGCTGGGCGAGGTGCCGGTACCCCATGAAGCCCTGTACGGCGCCCAAACCGTCCGGGCGATTCAGAACTTCCCCGTGAGTGGCCTGCGACCACTCGAACCCTTCGTGGTCGCACAGTTATGGATCAAGAAAGCGGCGGCATTAACGCATCGGGACACGGGTCGCCTCGATGCGCGCCGCGCCGACGCGATTATCGCCGCCGCCGACGAAGCGCTTAGCGGGCAACATCGTCATCAGTTCGTCGTTGATCCGTACCAGGCTGGGGCCGGTACCTCGCACAACATGAACGTCAATGAAGTGTTGGCCAATCGCGCCAACGAACTGCTCGGCGGCAGGCGGGGCACCTATGCGCCGGTGCACCCCAATGACCATGTCAACATGGCGCAGAGCACCAATGATACCATCCCAACCAATATCCGGTTGGCGGTCCTTCGGCAGCTGCCTGCGCTACTCGCTTCCGTGGATGCTTTACACCACGCGCTGGCGCGCAAGGGGGTCGAGTTCGACGGGATCGTCAAGGCGGGCCGCACACATCTGCAGGACGCCATGCCAATCCGTCTTGGACAGGAGTTCGCCGCCTATGCCGGGACGATCGCACGCAGTCGACAGCGCATCGTGGAAGCCGCCGATTACCTCAATGACTTGGGGATCGGTGGGTCGGCGGTAGGTACCGGTGTCAACGTGGAAGCCTCGTATCCCGCGCGCATGATCGGGCACCTCACAGCGATCACTGGTATTCCAACCCTGCGACTTGGCCACGATCGAATTCAGCTGATGCAGAGCATGGGTGATGCCGCGGCCTTCTCTGCCGCGCTGCGCGGTCTGGCCATCGACCTCTCAAAAATCGCCAGCGACTTGCGCCTGTTGGTCTCCGGACCGCGTACCGGGCTCGACGAAATCGTCCTCCCAGCCACGCAGCCGGGGTCGTCGATGATGCCGGGCAAGATCAATCCGTCCATCCCGGAGATGGTCAATCAGGTCTGCTTTCAGGTGATCGGTTGTGATACCACCGTGGTGATGGCCGCGGAGCACGGCCAGCTGGAACTGAACGTCATGATGCCGGTGATTGCGCACAACGTGCTGTTCTCGCTGCAGATCCTCACCAATGCGATCGGGGTATTCGCTTCCCGGTGTATCGAGGGGATGATCGCGAATGCGGAGAGCTGTGCGTATTGGGTGGAACGGTCCGCCGCCTTGGCAACAGCCCTCATGCCGCGCCTTGGCTATGCGGCCGCGGCGGAGCTCTCCAAACGCTCCGTGGCCGAGGGGATCCTCATTCGCGACCTGGTCGCGAGGGAGGGAATCCTGCCATCGGCTGAGCTCGACATGATCCTTGACCTGCGCCGCATGACCGAGATTGGGGTCCCCACAGCACCCCCCAGCACCCCGCCGACCGCCTTTTCTTCGCCGGAACTTGTCCGGGCGACCCCAGAGCCATAGACTCGAAGAATGCGCATTACGACGTGGGCCGAATACGGACTCATTTGTGCCTTACACCTCGCGCGGCGCGCAGGGGACGGGCCGGTGACCGGGCGAGATGTGGCAGCTCGAGAGAAGCTGCCCGGCGACTACGTTGAGCAGATTCTGTTGCGCATGCGGCGCGCTGGGATCGTCAGCAGTACGCGAGGCGCTCGTGGTGGGTACACCCTGTCGCGTCCTCCGCAGGAAATCTCCGTCCGTGACGTCATTCAGGCCTCCGAACTCACCACGTTTGACCTGCATTGTGTGAGTCATCCGGTCGATGCCGATCGCTGCGCAACGGCGGAGAATTGCAGTATCCGACCCGTTTGGATGTTGCTGCAACAGCGCATCGACGAGGTGTTGGAAGGGGTCAAACTCAGTGATCTCCTCACCGATGAGGCCTCAGTGCGTCACCGTGTCGGCTTACCACCGTACGGCGCCGTTCCGGAGATTCCCGGCGCCTTGCCTATTCTGCAGGGATAGCAACGCCCATGAGTCTCTGGTCGGAGTGGCGAGAGCAGCGGATACGGAGTCGGCGCGCCTCCACGTACCTTGGTCGGGTACTCCGGGCCCCAGACCCGGACACGGTGCACTGGCTGGCGTCGATCGGCGTACCAGTGCCGCTGGCGGTGCAGGAGATCACCTTGGCCATGCGCGCCATCGGGGTGATTGTCGCCGAGCGCGACGCGTTGGATGATCGTACCGCCTCCGATGTGGTGCAGCAGCTTGCGCTGGTTATCCGCCGTGAGCCAAGTGGCGGGGAAGACCGTCGTCAGCTTTGGGCCGAGCGCTGGCGCGCCTACTCGGCCTCGTTGGCGGTGCGGGGAAGTGAAGAGTCACCCACCACCCGAGTGGCGCGCGTGTTTCTGGCCGCCGCCGGTATTGTCGCGCCCTCAGGAGAGCAGCTCCTCCGGGCGACCCACTTCATCGCCCAGACGCGGAGCGCGGCCAATGATGCGCTCCGCGACGTCTTTGGCGCCTCCGCGCTTCCCGATCACGTTCGACCGTCTGCCGTCCAACGCTGAAAGGTCATGGCCAACACGAAAAGGGGGAACGACAGCCAAGGCCATCGTTCCCCCCTCTCATAACTACCCACGAGAATGCCGAAGGCCGGACTCGAACCGGCACGTCCTTGCGGACACTGCGCCCTGAACGCAGCGCGTCTACCAATTCCACCACTCCGGCAGAACCTGAACTCACGCACGAATACCGCATTTCGTGCACGTTTCCAGCAGGGCCGTATAGAATAGACGACAGGAGCCCCTGAAGTCAACGCCATCGCGCACTCTTCACGACCGGCGGGGTATTACGTTTCCTCACGTATGGCAAACACGAATACCGAAGACCCCACGGAATTGATCGCCCGCAACAAACGGGCGCGACACGACTACGAAATCCTGGATACCTGGGAGTGCGGGGTCGTGCTCACAGGTACCGAGGTCAAAGCGCTGCGCGAGGGCCGGGCCAACCTCACCGATGCCTTCGGGGTAATCAAGGAGAATGAGGTCTTTCTGCTCAATCTCCATATCGGTTCGTACGGGCAGGGGAATGTCTTCAATCATGAGCCCACACGCACCCGAAAGTTGCTCATGCACCGTCGCGAAATCCGTCGCCTCATTGGTGCGGTTGAACGGCAGGGGTTAACGCTGGTTCCGCTTGATCTGTACTTCAAAAACGGTCGCGTGAAGGCTCGTCTGGCGCTGGTGCGCGGCAAGCAGCAGCATGACAAGCGTGAAGACCTGAAAAAGCGTGATGCGGAGCGCGAAATTGCCCGTGCCCTCAACAAGCGCTGATTGCGTCCGGCGGTCATGCTGATTGGCGTCCTCGCGTTGGCGTGCCAGCTCTCCGCGGCTCTCCCTCCCGCGGACGGCTCGCCGCTGCCACCCCCGCGGCAGCACGTGGTTGTGATCGATGCCGGACATGGCGGGGTAGACCCCGGCATGTCCGGGCCGCTCGGCGCGTCGAAAAAGGTGAAGGAGAAACACATCACCCTCGCGTTCGCGAAAGCGCTGCGCGCTGCACTTGAGGCGCATGAGGTCGCGGTGATTATGACCCGCACCACCGATACCCTCATTGCCCTCGCCGACCGGGGACGCATTGCCAATGAGGCGAAGGCTGACCTCTTCCTCTCCGTGCACGTCAACGCGGCCAATCCCCGGTGGAACAATCCCGCTGAGGCGCGTGGCTTCGAAACCTATTTCCTGGCCGAGGCAAACACCGAGGAGGAGCGGCGGGTCGCTGCGATGGAAAATGACGCGGTCCGGTTTGAGACGGAGCCCGGCGTCGAGCGTGATGATCCCTTGGCGTTCATCATGCGCGATATGGCGCAGAATGAGCACTTGCGCGAGTCGGGACGATTGGCCGAGCTGCTGCAGGGTGGAATGAAGCGAGTCCATCCCGGGCCGAGTCGGGGAGTAAAACAGGCAGGTTTTCGCGTACTGCTCGACACCTTTATGCCGGCGGTGTTGGTCGAGATCGGGTTCGGGTCAAATCGCCAGGATGTCGAGTATCTGACCAACGCGGCGCGTCAACGCGAGTTGGCGTCAACGTTGGCCCAGGCCGTGGTGCGCTACCTCGAGCAATATGAGCGCAAGGTTGGGGGCGGCTGATGCCAGTGCCAACGCGGTTGGCGCTCGCACTGGCAGCCTGGCTGGTCGGCTCGGGCTGTGTGTACTACAACGGGATCTATAACGCCCAGGCAGAAGCGCGACTCGCCGAGGCCAAACTCCGGCGCGGTGACGAGAGTGAGGCCGTGATACGGTTTCAACGGTCTGCCGCGATCGCCGAAAGCGTGCTGGTGCGGCACCCCACTTCAAAGTGGGCCAATCGGGCTCGCTATCTGGCGGCGCGTAGCGGCGCGATGGCCGCCCAATGTGAGCGCGCCATGCCGCGCCTGCGCCAGCTGCTGGGGGAGGGCACCCTGCTGCCGGAGGATCAGGATCGGTCTCGGCTGGCGCTCGCCTCCTGCGAGGTGCGCATGGGGCGGAGCGCAGATGCACGTCCTCGACTCGATTCCATGTTCCGGGTACGGGATCAGGACATGGTGCGGCAGTCGCGGATCTGGGCGGCCCGCGCGGCGCTCAGTATGGGAGACCGTGACGCCGTATCGGCGTACATCGGTGATCTCGATGCGGGGGTGCTGCAATGGGAGCTCATCGGCGCTTCGATGTCTGCACGCGAGTATGCACGCGTTGAGTCCTTACTGGTGAACCGTGCACGAATCGGCGATTATCGCGAAGACGTGTCCCGAGCGCTGCGTGAGCTGTTTACGGATGGACGCGCCAGCGCCGCCGAACGGGTCGTGGCCCAGTATGATGTCTCCCGGGTTCCGGACAATAGCCGCGCCAGGATGCACTTTACTTTGGGCGACTTGCACCTGCGCACCGACGCCGATTCCATGGCGCGTCGCCATTTTGACGTCGCGCGAACACTGGCGCAGCGCGATACCGTAACCGCGCGGGATGCGCAGGTGCGTCTCGCCTTGCTCGATGTCCGGTACGTGGCATCAGTCCGTGAATTGGACAGCCTCGTGGCGCGTCAGGATAACACCGTTTGGCGCACGCCGTACGCCCGTGATGTGGCCGAGCGGATCCTGCTGTTTCGTCTGCTGATGGGCCGGAACGATCCCGACAACGCGTCGCTCTACCTGGCCGCGGAGATTGCGCGCGATTCGCTGCGCGCACCACGGCTGGCCCGCACACTCTTTCTCCAGATTGCACGTGAGTCGCCAACCGCCACCCTGGTGCCGCAAGCGTGGTACGCCGCAGCGCTGCTGGATCCGGATAGCGCCGTGGTCTGGCGTCGTCGTGTGTTGACCGACTTTGGCAGCTCGGTGGTGGCCGCCAGGCTCCGGGGCGAGGATCCCCCCGCGATGCTGGATGTTGCCGGAACGCCCGAGTTACTAACCTTCCACTGGAGCAGGGCGCTGCGCATGTGGTCTGATAGCGTACGTACCCTCCGTCTGCCTCCCAAACCTGCGGGATCTCGGTAACCACGTGAGCGCACAAGTCGCTGCATCGCCGAATTGGAACGTCGCCGGGCTCGCGTTTCGGAATCCGGTGCTGCTCGCCGCCGGTACGGCGGGTTTCGGCCGCGAAGTCGATGATGTCCTCGACCTCTCAGCCATTGGCGGGATCGCCACCAAGGCCGTGAGTGTCGCGCCACGTCACGGTGCCCCTCCGCTCCGGGTGAGCGAGTTTGCCGGCGGTATGATCAACGCCATTGGCCTCGCCAATCCTGGCCTCGATGCCGTACGTGCCCACTATCTCCCGTGGCTGCACCAGACCTATCCGAACACCCGCGTCCTGGTCAATGTGGTCGGCAATAGCGTCGATGACTTTGAGACCGTGGTCGGTGGGCTCACCGATCTACCGGGCGTTGATGCCTTTGAGCTCAATGTCAGCTGTCCGAACGTGAAGGCCGGTGGTCTCGAGTTCGGCGCCGATCCCGTGGCCCTCGCAGCGCTGGTGAGTGCCGCACGGGCTACCACGGCACGCCCCCTGTTTGTGAAGCTTTCACCCACCCTTGGGGCTGGCGTGGTTGAGGCGGCGCGCGTTTCCGTCGAGCACGGGGCTACCGGCGTGACGCTGGTGAACACCATGCCGGGTTTGGTGGTCGATACCGCACGACGAAAGCCGAAGATTGGATTCGGGACCGGCGGTGTCAGCGGCCCCGCACTCCTTCCGTTGGGTCTGCTCGCGACGTGGCGGGTTCGTCAAGCGCTGCCCGAGGTTCCCATCATCGGGCTCGGTGGTATCAGCTCGGGAGAAGAGGCGATACAGTACCTGTTGGCGGGCGCCTCATTGGTGGGGGTCGGAACCGCCGCCCTTCGTGATCCGCGCGCCCCGGAACGTATCGCCCGTGAATTGGTGGCGTGGGCCGACCGGCACGCCGTACGCGACTTGCACTCCATTATCGGCACCCTGGAATGGCCCTCGTGACCCGCGTTGATTCCTCAAATACCCATGGTTCCGTCACCCCGATCGTTGCCCTCGATGTGTCCGACCGGCAGGCGGCACAGCGGATTGTTGCGAGGCTCGGGGCCAGCTGCGGCTTTTACAAGGTCGGGCTGGAGCTCTTCGCCGCTGAGGGGCCGGATGTGGTGCGCTGGCTCCGGGATGCCGGGAAGTTGGTGTTTGTGGATTTGAAGTTGCACGACATCCCCAATACGGTGCGCGGGGCCGCCCGGAGCGTGGCCCGCCTCGGGGCCTCGCTGCTCACTGTTCATGCCTCCGGTGGCTCGGAGATGGTCCGGGCCGCCGTAGAGGGGGCAGCCGAAGGGGGGGGCGAGTCTGGCGGAACGGACGGTGGTTGCGGCATTCTGGGGGTCACCATCCTCACCAGCATGAACGCGGCGGGCGTTGGGGATGCGTGGGGACGTGATCCGGTGGATCTCACCCAAGAGGTAATTCGACTCGCCGGTCTCGTCCACCGAGGCGGCGGGGTAGGGATTGTGTGCTCCGGACACGAGGCCGCGGCGGTCCGCGCCGCCTATGGCTCTGACCTTGGTTTGCTGATTCCCGGCATCCGATTACCTGGTGGCGAGGCGCACGATCAGCGTCGGGTCATGACGCCGCCAGCCGCCGCTGCCGCAGGCGCCCGCTGGTTGATCTTGGGTCGGGCTGTGACCGCCGCGGACGACCCGGTCGAGGCCATGGCTTCCGTGACGGCGTCACTTGCGGGGGCGGCCTAAGTTCACTAGGCTTCAGGTCTTGCCGCATTTTGCGGCAAGATTCGAGGCCAATCCGCTGGCCACATTTGCTTCGCTCGTGCGCGGAATCGCGAAAACGCGATGCTTCATGAGCGATGAACGCATGGGGAGTCCAGCCGGCCGAAGTGATTCGGTGCGGGAGACTCCGTTGGCGCGTGAGCGCCAAGGTGACCCGTGAAAGTTCGGAGCAGCGTAAAGCCGATCTGTGAGCACTGCAAAGTCGTGAAGCGACAGGGCGTGACTCGCATCATCTGCAAGCGCAACCCCAAGCACAAGCAGCGTCAAGGCTGAGGGGAAGCGTAACTCATGGCACGTATTGCTGGCGTCGATCTCCCTCGTGAAAAAAAGGTTGAGATCGGCCTAACCTACATCTTCGGCATCGGTCGCAAGACCGCCCAGAGGATCCTCGCTGCAACGGGCGTTTCGCCCGATCAGCGCGTCCGCGATCTCAATGACGCGGACGTCAACAAGCTCCGTCAGGAAATCGAGCGCAACATTCGCGTCGAAGGTGCCCTGCGCACCGAGATTGCAATGAACATCAAGCGCCTGATGGACATCGGTTCGTATCGTGGCACGCGCCACCGTCGCGGGCTCCCCGTGCGCGGGCAGCGCACGCACACGAACGCGCGCACCAAGAAGGGGCCGCGCCGCGCCATCGCGGGCAAGAAGAAGGTGACCAAGTAACCCATGGCTACCGCAAAGAAAACCAAGCGCGTCGTCGAGGCCGAAGGTGTGGCCCACGTCAGCGCCACCTTCAACAACACGACCATCACGATCACCGACATGCATGGGAACGCGGTGTCGTGGGGCTCGGCCGGCAAGGCGGGCTTCAAAGGATCGAAAAAGTCTACGCCGTTCGCCGCCACCGTGGCGTCCGAGCAGTGCGCGCGCGAAGCGCTCACCCTCGGTGTCCGCCGCGTCCATGTGCGCGTGCAAGGGCCTGGCAGTGGTCGTGAGTCCGCCATTCAGGCGCTCGCTGCGGCCGGGCTCCAGGTGAAGTCCATTCGTGACGTCACCCCGATTCCGCACAACGGCTGCCGTCCCCCCAAGCGTCGGAGGGTCTAAGACATGGCCCGTTATACTGGTCCCAGCTGCCGTCAGTGCCGTCGTGAGGGCGCGAAGCTCTTTCTTAAGGGCACCAAGTGCTTCACCGAGAAATGCCCCGTGGAGCGTCGTCCGTACGCCCCCGGTCAGCACGGTCAGGCCACGGCCCGTCGGAAGAAGATCTCCGAATTCGCCAAACAGCTGCGCGAGAAGCAGAAGATCAAGCGCATTTACGGCATCAGCGAAAAGCAGTTCCGCAACACCTTCGAACGCGTGGCGTCCACGCCGGGGATCACCGGTCACAACCTGCTGGCCGCCCTCGAAACGCGCCTCGACAACGTGGTCTACCGGATGGGCTTTGCCCCAAGCCGCAAGGCCGCGCGTCAGCTCATCCGGCACCGTCATATCGAGGTAAAGGGACGTCTCCTCGACATCCCCTCGTATCAGGTGCGTCCGGGCGAAGAGGTTCGCGTCAAGCAGTCGTCGCGTGAACTCGTGCTTGTCATGTCGGCCATGGAACAGTCGGCGCGTGGTGCGTCGCTGTCGTGGATCGCCGTTGATAAGGAGTCGTTCAGCGGCCGCGTGCTTGAGAAGCCGCAGCGCCAGTCTATTCCGTTGGCGGCGCAGGAACAGCTCGTCGTCGAACTGTACTCGAAGTAGTAGGGCGTAGTACACAGCGGGTGGGACGCGCCTCGGTAGCGCGCTCCCACCAGCGGTCGGGGCCCGAACCCCTCTACGGGGCTACCGCGCGTTCGGGGCGGGGTAGCGCGTCACCAGCCAGCACGGTTGGTGTGACCACTCTTCTCATTTTTCGCACCTTATGGCAACCATCGATCTTTCCGGACTGGTCCGTCCGCAGCTTGTTGAAGCAACGAAGCGCGAGGATACGCCGAATCTGGCCGAGTTCCGCCTCCAGCCGTTAGAGCGCGGCTTCGGGCACACGTTGGGCAATTCCATGCGTCGACTGCTCCTGTCGTCGCTGCGCGGATCTGCTGTGTGGGCGTTTCGTATCGACGGCGTCCTCCATGAGCACCAGACCATCGGTGGCGTGGTTGAAGACGTGCACCAGATCATCGGAAATCTCAAGACGCTCACCCTGGCCCTTCCGGACGATGTCGAGCAGACCGTGCTGCGCATCGCCAAAACGGGTCCGGGCGCCGTCACGGCCGCTGACATTCAGGTGAATGGTGGCGCCCGGGTCATCGACCCGACGCATCACCTGTTCACGATCACCGATGAGCGCGATTTCAACATCGAGCTCTATGTCAACAAAGGGCGTGGCTACATCGAGAGCGATCAGCATCCCGCCGACAAGCACCTCTCGGTCGATGTGGTGCGGATCGATGCCATTTACAGCCCGGTGCGTCGCGTCAACTTCGCCGTCTCTGAGACGCGCGTTGGACAACGCACGGACTACGATCGTCTCACGCTGACGGTCGAAACCAACGGCACCATGTCGCCCGAGGAAGCCGTCAGTTACGCGGCCGCGCTGGCGCAAACGCATTTCCAGTACTTTGTAGGCTTTGGGTCGTCCGCCTCTGCACAACTCGGTGCGGGCGGAGATGGTTCGAACAGTGACGCGATCCGCTTAGCCGATCTGTTCCGCACCCCGATCGACGATCTCGAACTCTCGGTTCGCTCGGTCAATTCACTCAAAAACTCGAACATCCGCTCGCTCGGCGATCTGGTTCGCCAGACTGAGGCGCAAATCCTTCAGGTCAAGAACTTCGGTCGGAAGTCTCTGCAGGAAATCGCCGCGCTGCTCGAGAAGGAAGGGCTCAATTTCGGCATGCGCTACGAGGAAAGCCCCGATGGGGTGCGTATCCTCGATATGGGCACCCCGCCCAGCCGCGCGGCAGAAAACGCGCCCGACGACGAAGACGACGAGGAGTAATTCCCATGCGCCATCGCAAGGCAAACCGCCAGTTACGGCGGACGAGTGAGCAGCGTCTCGCGCTGCTCCGCAACCTCGCTACCTCGCTCATTGAGCAGGGCGCGATTGAAACGACAGAGGCGAAGGCGAAGGAACTCCGCCCCTTCGTTGAGAAGCTGATCACCAAGGCCCGGACTGGTACGCTCCACGCGCGCCGCTTGGCTGGAAAGCACGTCCATAAGCGTGAGGCGGCCGACAAGCTCTTTCAGGAAATCGGTCCCATGTTTGCCACGCGGCCGGGCGGCTACACGCGCATCCTCAAAACCGGCCACCGCAAGGGTGACGGGGCAGAGATGGCGCGGATCGAATTAGTCCAGAGCTGAGGAGATCGACCATGGCTATCGAAAGACACCGCTGCTACGTCTGTGGAAAGGGCGTGGCGTTTGGAAACAGCGTCTCGCACGCGAACAACAAAACGCGCCGCACCTGGAGGCCCAACCTGCAGGTCGTTCGCACCCTCAGCGAAGGGAAAGTGATCAAGGTGAAGGCTTGCACGCGGTGCATCGCGGCGGGCAAAATCACCCGCGCGCCGCGCGGTCAGGTCGCCGTCGCGTAACTTGTGCGTGACCACGTCCTAGCGGGGAGCTCGCGGTTCACGGGCTCCCCGTTTTGTATCCGTATCCGCCAACAACTCCCTGCTGCCGTCTTGACTCCTACCCGGCTTTTCCGTTGAAGACCGCTCTCATTACCGGTATCACCGGGCAGGACGGCTCCTATCTCGCCGAACTGCTCCTCGCGAAGGGCTATCGTGTCGTGGGTGTCGTACGCCGCTCTTCCACGACACCCTACGAACGTATCGCCCATCTTGTCGATCGCGTCGAATTGGCCTCTGCCGACTTGCTCGATCAGACCTCGCTCACCGACGTCGTGCACGAAACACAGCCCGACGAGATCTACAATCTCGCGGCGCAAAGCTTCGTGCAAACCTCGTGGGCCCAGCCCGTCCTCACCGGCGAGTTCACGGCGCTCGGGGTTACCCGCATGCTGGAAGCCATGCGCAAAGCTGCACCAAAGGCCCGGTTCTACCAGGCCAGTTCAAGCGAACAGTTCGGCAAGGT
>CANHTA010000049.1 GCA_947463135.1 Gemmatimonadota bacterium | reverse complement strand
GTGGTGTCGTTGGTGGACAGATCCGGCGAAATCAGTGTCCAACTCTGCCCACCATTGGTGGTCTTGTGCACAAACTGCGAGCCCACGTAAACCGTGTTGTGATCGTGTGGCGAGATGTGGATGGGGAAGGTCCACTGAAAGCGGTATTTGAGATCCTTGGGCGCCACACCGTATCCGGCTTCGGGCCATGGCTCCACCGCGCGGGCCATCTTCGTCTGCAGGTCGAAACGTTCGAGCCCTGCGTCGTAGCAGCCGCTCCACACCGTGCGCCCATCGATGGTATCAGGAATTGCCCACCCGCTCTCACATCCACCAACCGCGCTCCACACGCCAATCGACCGCGAACCGCGTGAGTTACTCGGGCCGCCGTACGAGTACCCATCCTGCCGATTGCCGTAGAGGTTGTACGGGATCTTGGTATCGGTTGCCACGTGATACATCTGCGCATTCGGCAGCGCGATACGGCTGAACGACTTGCCGCCGTCCACGGTGATTCCCACTCCACCGTCATCGCCCACCATATAGCGCGAGGGATCGGAAGGATCCCACCAGATGTCATGGAGGTCACCCCCGGCGCGAGGCGGGTTCGGCATTTTGGTAAGCCCACCGTCCATCGTGCCCACAAAACGCACGCCAACGACAAAGAGATTATCGGCGTTGGCCGGGTTCACGCCAAAGCGCGTGTAGTACTGGGGGCGCTCCAGCAAGTCATGATCGCGATTCACGGCGCGCCACGAACGCCCCGCATCGTCCGAACGGTACAGCGCCGGCTCCTTCATTTCGATGAGCGCGTAGACACGCTGTGGGTCGCTGCGCGCCACCGCCACGGCGATTTTCCCCATGGTGCCCGCTCGCGGAAGGCCGCGCCCCCACCCCTGCCCATCGGCACTGGCGCCCAGCCGTACCCAAGAGTCGCCGCCATCACGCGACATCCAGATGCCACTGCCCGCGCCACCGGAGTTCTTGTCCCATGGCACGATGTACTGCTGCCAGCTCGCCGCGAACAACACGCGGGGGTTGGACGGATCCATCGTCACATCGATGATCCCTGTGCTGTCGTTGACAAACAGCACCTTCTTCCACGTTTTACCACCGTCGGTGGTACGCCAGAGGCCGCGGTCCTGCTGCGGCCCGTAGCCATGCCCCTGTGCGGCTGCATACACCACATCGGGATTGGTGGGATGAATGAGCACCCGTCCAATGCGACCGGTGTGTTCGAGGCCCATGCGATCCCAATGCGCGCCCGCATCGGTGGAGCGATAGATGCCGTCACCGATTGACACATTGCTGCGCAAAAACGTCTCACCGGTGCCAAACCACACCACACTCGGATCACTGGGCGCAACCGCAATCGCACTCACGCTGGAGACGCGGAGCGAATCGGTGATCGGGACCCAGCGAATCCCACCGTTCGTACTCTTGAACAGTCCACCGCTCGCGGCACCCGCGTAGTACGTCTTGTATTCACCGGGTACGCCGGCAACGGCGATGACCCGATTGCCATCGGGGCCCACGAAGCGCCACCCGGGCACTTTCACAAAGGCCGTGTCGAGGAGCGGGGCCGCTGGAGCAGGGCGCGGGGCTGCCCGTTGAGCGGTGAGCAGTCCCGGCGAGACGCCGAGGGCGAGAAGCAGGAGGCGAAGGTGCATACGACGGGGAGAGGAGGGGAGCAGCTTCGTGAGAATTCCGCGACGCCGCCGGCGAACCGGCGGCGGCTTCAGGGTGGATGGCCAATCCCTGCGTGTTGCGTGACGTTGGGTAGAGGCGGTGCGCCCCTACCCGTTACGAGGCACGGCGTGTGGCGTGCCCAACCACTACTGCCCGCGCGCGGGCGCGTCGGGCACCGTGATACCCGCCACCTGCAGCGACTTCAGCAGCGCCGGCAACTTGGCCGTCTTCACCGCGGCGACACGCGTCCCGAACTGCTCGAGTTCACGGGTGAGACTCAGCAACTGGGACTGCTGTGCAGCGGACACCGGGAAGCTGCTGTTGAGGGCACTGTTCAACAGGGCCGCGCGCCCCGTGAAGGATCCATCGGCCTGACCCGAGGCACCCACATCCTCGTCGCCACCGGGGGGCGGGCCCCCTGCTCCACGCGTCCGAGCCCCGGACGGCCGTCCCACTTCCTTCACGTACCGCGCCAGCTCCCCATCGATCTCGGCCAGGTACTGCTTGAGCTCCGGCGTGAGCTTGGCGGCGTTTGCATCGGCCGCCTTCTTCACCTCCGCGAAGCGCGACACGACACTGTCGCCGCGGGTCTGCTGCGCCGTGATGGCCTTCTGGAACTGCACCACCTTGAACCGGAACGCGTCGAGCGCCTTGAGCTCGGCGTCGGACATCGCCTGCTCCGTGTCACGCAGCAGCGCGAAGCGCTGCGTCAGCACCGTGGCCGCGCCTGTTTTGGGTGTGATGGTGAGCCGCACCGTGTAGCTGCCCGGTGCCGCGGTGTAGCTGGGCACGCCACCGCGTCCAAAGCCGCCACCGAATCCACCGCCACCGAATCCACCGCCACCACCGCCGCCGGCCCGACCAGCGGCCACGTTGGTATCCACCGCGGCGGTGAGCGGGGCGCCCACGCGCATGTCCCACACCGGGCGGAACAGGCCGGACCGACGTGGCACCGGGAGTTCGCGCACGATCCGTCCAGCGTTGTCGATAATCTCGAGCGTGGCTTTATCGGTGGCGCTGATTGCGTTGATGAGGTACGCGAGCCGCACGCCGTTCTCCGGATTTTGCCCGGTAAAGCCGGTGGAGCCCATCCCCGAGTTGCGGCTGGTGTTGAGCGTCATGGCGATCTCATTGCGCACCGGGAACAGATACGCCGTCTCAGCCCGCTTGGCCTCGGCCAGCTTTTCCAGCGGCCCGAGGTCATCGAGGATGTACACGCCGCGGCCGTGCGTGCCGAGCACGAGATCGTTCCAGCTCTCCTGGATTTGCATGTCCCACACCGGCACGCCGGGAATCCCGGCCTTGAGCTGGGTCCAGTGCACGCCGTTGTCCACGGTGAAGAAGGCGCCGAACTCGGTGCCCACGAACAGCAGATTCGGCTGCCGGAAATGCTCGCGGATGACCTGCACCGAGCCCCCGTCGGGGAGGTCGCCGGCAATCGACGTCCACGTGCGACCGTAGTCGGTGCTGCGCATGACGTAGGGCTTGAAGTCGTTGCTGCGGTGACCGTCGAAGGTGGCGTACAGCGTGCCTTCGCTGTGCGCCGAGAACTGCACGCGGCTCACGAACGTGGTGTCGGGGACGCCGGGGAAGCTGGCGGTCTTTGTCCACGACGCGCCGTCGTTCTGCGTGACCTGAATGAGCCCATCGTCGGTGCCGACGGCCAGCAAGCCGGCGCGCCGCGGCGACTCGGACACCGTGGAGATGTTGCTGAACTCCGCGGTCCCTTCGTGCAGCCCCAGCACATCACGTGACGGGATCGCACCGCGCATGGGCAGGCTGTCGCGATCGATGTTACGCGTGAGGTCGGGGCTGATCGTGGTCCACGAGTCGCCGCGATCGGCGCTCTTGAACAGATAGTTCGCCGCGATGTACAGCGTGCGGCCGGTGTGCTGTGACGGCACGATCGGCGCGCTCCAGTTCCAGCGGTGCCGCTCGCCGTTCTTCGGATACGGCTTGATGCTTTTGGTCTGGCCGGTGCGCGCGTCGTAGCGCACCACGCCGCCATTTTGCGATTCGGCGTAGGCGATGTTGTGGTCGAGCGGATCAGGCACGTTGTAGAAGCCATCACCACCGGCCATGCGATACCAGTCGGCATTGGACGGCCCAAACGCGTTGCGCGTACGGCTCGGGCCACCCCACGTCTGATTGTCCTGCAGTCCGCCGTACACGTTGTAGAACGGCTTGGCGTTGTCCACCGCGATGGCGTAGAACTGCGCGCCCACGATGTTCTCCACATTGTACCAGCTGCGACCACGATCGTACGAGATATCCACGCCGCCGTCGTTGCCCAGCACAATGTGTTCGCGATCTTCCGGGTTAATCCAGAGTGCGTGCGCGTCACCATGCACGCCGCCACCGCCGGCGAAGTTGGTCCACGACTTGCCGCCGTCGTACGACTCCTGCGAGCTCGCATTGAGGCGATACACATGCTCCGCGTCGGTGGGATCGCAGCGTACCTGGCTGTAGTACCACGCCGTACCGTTGCTGCCGTTCACCAGCTTCCAGGTGCTGCCGGCGTCGTCGCTGCGATAAAAGCCGTTGGCGGCCGCCTTGGCGTGTACGGAGGCGTACACCGTGCTCGGGCGTGAGCGGCACACCGTGAGGCCAATGCGACCGATCTCGCCGGTGGGTAAGCCGTTGGTGAGTTTGGTCCACGTTTTGGCACCATCGGTGGTTTTCCAGATGGCGCTCTCCGTGCCGCCCGGCAGGAAGCCGTATTCACGACGCTCGCGCTGCAACGAGGCCGCGTACAACACGTCGGGGTTGGCGGGATCCATCACGAGCTCGGTGAAGCCCGTCTGCGCGGAGATGGCCTTGGTGTTCGTCCAGCTCTTGCCGCCGTCGACGGTCTTGTAGAGACCGCGCTCGCCACCCGGTGCCCAGAGCGGTCCCATGGCGGCCACGTACACGATGTCCGGGTCGCGCGGATCGATCACGATGCGCCCGATGTGCTGCGTTTTCGGCAGCATCGGCTTGGACCACGTCTTGCCACCGTCGGTGGACTTGAACACCCCCACGCCCCACGACGAGCTGCGCATGTTGTTCGCCTCGCCGCTGCCCACCCACACCACGTCGCCGTTGGAGGGGGCGGCGGCCACGGCGCCGATGGAGCCGACGCCGATGGAATCGGAAACCGGCGTCCACGCGAGCCCGCCGTTGGTGGTCTTCCATACGCCGCCAGTGGCCACGGCGACGTACATCGCCGTGCCGAGTCGCCCGCCGCGGAGCGTGCGCGGACCTTCCACGACGGAGATGTCGGCGATGCGGCCGCTCATGGAGGCGGGGCCGATGGCGCGGAACGCCAGCGGTCGCACGAGCATGGAGTCGGCGAGCGTGGACGGCGTTTGTGCCGAGAGCACGGAGGGGATCGCGGCGGCCGCGAGCGTGGCGACCGTGCGGGCGGTGACGCCAGCGAAGAAGTGGGACATTGTGGAGTGGGACGGGGAGAAACGACGGACCACATGGCCGCCAGTGCCCTAAAGTACGCTGCGGCACGTCCCAGCGCTGGACCTCACCCCCGCTCGCGTGTTCGCCGTCGCCGGGAGGTAGCCATGCACCGCGTTATTCCGATCGAATACGTCGCGGTATGTGACGCTGCGCGTAGTCGGACTGCAACGATCCACACACATGGAGCGCCCGCCGCATTCTGCTCGCGATGTCACGCTCCCACTGCACGATGAGTTGTCCTGGCCGCATGGTGGCAAGCGGTTGGGGCTGGGAGGACGTACTGAAGACATGCCAGCGGCGAATGGACCGTTCCGAAATCCCGGCTTCCGCAATCGCGTGTGCGAGCGTACATCCGATCCGGACACGCGCCGACACGGCGAGGAGTGTCGGCAGGCGCTTCAGCCACCTCCATGTCGCCGCGTCTAGTGGACATCTGACATCCGCGGGGATCTTCCGCACCAACAATCGCAGCTGCGCGATCGAACCGAACCGCATGTCGAACGCGTTCGGTACCGCGATGCGCCATGCTGGGCAGCCCGCGCACACTGCATCAAATCGCTCCCGCGCGAGTTCGCGGTACGCGCCATCGAGGAGGTCGCGCACACGCTTCGCCTCATCAGTTCCTGGTCGATACTGGTGCCGACGTTGAACCAGGATGAAGGGCGGCTCCCCACGCTGCGCCAGCGATACTCGGTCGAAACTGGCAACTTGCACGTCAATGACCGCTCGTACGCCAGGGCCCGTCTCCCACGATGATGCACTCACCGGCGAAGAGAGAAGCAGGCACTCCTTGGAACGGAGATACGGAACGCCGTCCGCCGAATTCAGTCCGACAACGCCAATCATTACAAGATTCCTCCGGACGGTAAGTGGCCCGCTACGAATTTACCTCGCGTCGACGACTCGCGCACCAGGAGGCGCGAACGCTTCTGTTCAGACTTGAGCGGACAACCCGGAAGTAGTGCAGATGCCATCAATAAGTGTCACTGTTTTCGCAAAGCGCCTTTGGTCAACTTAGTTTGTTGGAAAATGGATTGAAATCTCGTTTCTCATCTGCCGGACCGGAGGCGCTCTGAACCCGCTGGCTGGGCTTGTACTGCTCGCGATCATGGTCTCACCGCTCGCAACGAAGGCCCAGCTCGCTCCATTGGAGCGAAGCAATCCATGGCGGCCGGCGTCGTCTGGCGTCGCGCGCGTGGCCGATTCGCTGGCGCAGCGCGGCGACACGGCGCAGGCGCTCACAATACTTCGGCAAGTGCTCACGCCGTACTCCAAAGACGCCGACGCCTGGCATCGATATGGCTTGCTGTTGTGGCAGTCGACCGGGAGTCGCCGCGACGGCTACATGCGTGATATCGGAACAATCCGCACACTTTCCACCGCCGATAGCGCGCTGCGCATGGCCACGAAGCTCGCGAGCGATCGCGCGGAGTTCTGGGCCACGCTCGCGCGTTTCAACCTCAATTCCGGCGCGGGCTCTGTCCGATACGCGGCCACCCAGGAATGGGAGCGGGCGGCGCGCGCGGCCGAGCGCGCAGGGGACACCGCACTGATCGCCCTTGCGGCGGCCGAGAGTGGCCTCGCGGCGTGGCGGCGCTATCTCGGCATCCGCAATCGCGCCCTGATGTCGGAGGGTCGCACGCTTCAGTTGCAAACCAACATGCGTTGGGAGCGGCGGAACGCGCGGGATTATCTCGAAGGCTACCTCCGCCGTATTTCACCACCGACGGGAACCGCCGGGTACGCACAGGCATTGGAGCACTTTCAACGAGCGGAGCAGCTCGCCCCCGCGAGCCTTCGCAGTGCTCGATTGCTGTATATGACGCTCGCTGATGGCGGGCGTTGGACCGAGCTATTGGCCGTCGCCGAGCGGCGGGCGAACGCCAGCGCATTCGACGGGCAGGCGCGCTTCGCCCGCGGTCTCGCACTGGTGCGCCTCGGACGGCTTGCCGCCGCGCGCGCCGCATTCGACAGCGCACTCGCGACGCTCGACGACGGATACCGCGAACGGGTGTTCACCCTCGCGCATCTCATCGCGCCCGGCTTTGATATTGCTGATCGCGGCGGATTGGACAGCGCGGCATGGACCAACCTTTCTCCAGCCGCTCGGCGTGCCACGACCGCCTTCTTTTGGGCGGCGCGCGATCCCGACGTCAGTACGCCGTACAATGAACTCGAGCTCGAGTTCCTCGCTCGCGTCACGTTTGCGGAGTTCGCGTGGAGCGATGACGAGCTTGGATTGCACGGCAGCGAGACGGATCGTGCAGAGATCTACGTACGTTTCGGGCCGCCCGACGAGATCCTGACGATTCCCGGTTTCTCCTCGGCAATGCAGGATGATCTCGTCAGGACGTATACTCCGGATCTCAAAGGGGCATCGCTCGGCCTGGCCAGCCGGGATGACTTCGCCTCGACCTTGCTCTGGATGTACCGCAGTGGCACGGTGTTCATTTTTGACTTACCACCCGGCTACGGCACAGCGCGCCTGCCCAACGTCGATCGTGGCTACATCCGCGATGTGCAGCGGGCGTCGCCCGTGCGTTGGGACAACGTGGCGCGTCCCGCTGAAATCGACAGCAGTCTGCTGCGCGTGACGCGCTTCCGCGCCGGCGCCGATTCGGCGGAACTGCTCATTGTCGCGCAGGTACCGAGGGCGGCCTTGCGCGATTCCAGTGTCGCTTCGGCATCGTCTGCCGTGCTGTCGCTGCGGCTGGTGGACGATCGGGCCACGATCACACCGATCGCGACCGATTCGCTGCCGCTCGTCGGATCTCCCCTCGCGACGCGCACGTGGGTGGCGCGTCAGGCGGCTCGCGCCGGCATTGTACAGCTGGAAACGCGCGTGCCCGACGTGCCGCGCGTGAGCCGCGGGCTGGTGGTGACCGACGGCCCCTTACCCTCTGGCTTTTCGCTCAGTGATCTCGTGCTGGGCACGCCGCGGCCGGCCACCGCCCGATCGGCGAGCCGGTGGTCCGCGCTTCCCCTGACACCCACGATTGGCCGATTTCAACCTGGCACGCCGGTGGCCGTGGGGTGGGAACTCTACGACGCGACGCGCGACACGGTTGATGGTTCGGCGCGTCTGCGATTGGCGCTCACAGTCGAACGCATCGATCGTGGTGGCCTCGGTGGCATGGTGCTACGTGCCCTCAACAGCGTGGGCGAGGCACTGGGCGCAACGCAACCCACCCGCGATGGCCTCGCGCTCAGCTACGATCAAACGATCCCGCTCGCCGCCGGAGCCTCCACCGCCGTGCTCGCGGAATCGATCACGCTTGACGGCTTCGGTGCGCGCACCGGCACCTATCGTCTCACGCTCTCAGTAGCCGATCTCGTGAGCGGCAAGCGCACCACGCGCGCGACCACCTTCCGGATCGCCGCCGACACACCGTAAAGGCCGTCAGTGCCCGTGGTCGGCCATCGCGCCGCCACGGGCCAACGCCATGTGGTGCGCCGCGTGATGGTCGCCCGTGGCCATGAGGCCGATGAAGCCCAGACCGCGGATCCTGGCCACCGCGGCGGTATCGGCCGGGTCGGCCGCCGTGACCACGAGGCGTACGCCATCGGGCAGTACGGTGCGCACCACGCGTGGTCCACCACTGTTCATCACCATGGTGACGTGCGCGCCCGTCATGCGCTTAATGGCGGCGATGGTTTCCCCCGTGCCGCGCACGAGAAACTGCGCGCCGCCGGTGACGGGGGTGGCCACCACACGACTGCGCAGCGTGACCAGATCCATGTCCACCAGATGCAGCCGCAGTCGTTCGAGGTTGACCTTGGACCAATCGGTGGTGGCGTCGGCCTGCAGCATGGCCACAATCTCGGCGATGGCGGCGAACGCCCCCTGCCCGCCCTGCGTGGGCAGCGGCGCGGTGGGCGCCGGGTGTGTCATCCCGGGCGTGTGTACGTGCTCCTGCGCCGAGAGCGGATGCACGAGAAGCAGACCGGACGACAGGAGCGCGGCGGCAACGGCGGGAATGCGCATGAGCACCTCAAAGAGTGAGTTCCCCATGGCGGTGTCGGGCGCCGTGGGCGTCCGTGGACGATAGTGGACGGTGCAAGGCAGTGGCGACCGCTTGAGCCCGCCATGTGTCCGGCCAAAGACCGACACCATCACCCTTGCTATTGCAAATATACGTATTTATGTATATCTACATATGCGAACCTCATCACATTTCCTGCAGGCGCTGGTGATGGTGGCCCTCGTGGCCGCCTTCCCGGCGCTGCCGATGCGGGCCCAATCGGCGCCGCTCTCCCTCGGCGACGCCATCCGCGAGGCCGACCAGCATGCCTTCGGCAACCGGATCGCCGCCGCCACCACCGCCGGCGACCGTGCCCGCGCCCGCCTGCCGCTCAAAGGCATTTTGCCGTCGGCCCGCATCGAAGCCGGCGTGGTGCGCACCACCGATCCGATCGGCGCCTTCGGGACGACACTGCGTCAGCGGTTGGTCACACCGGCGGCGTTCGAACCCGCCAAGCTCAACTACCCGAGCGCCGTGACCAACGCGCAGGGCGGTTTGGTGCTCGAAGTCCCGCTCATGAATGGCGACGCGTGGCTCGGTCTGCGCGCCGCGCGAGCCGCCGCCGATGCCGGCGAGGCCGCCGGCGAGTGGGCCTCGGTATCAACCCGGACCGATGTGGTGCGGGCGTACTACGGGGCCATTCTGGCGAACGCCAAGGCCGGGGTGCTGGCCCAAGCGCAGCAGGCTGCCGACGCCGGGGCGCGGCAGGTGCGCGCAATGGTCGCACAGGGGCTGGTCACCAAGGCCGACGCGCTACAAGCCAGCGTACGGGCGTCGGACGTGGCAGCGCAGCTCCTCAGCGCCCACAGCGACGCCCTCACCGCACGCCAGCAGCTCGCGATGCTGATGGGCCGCACCACGGCCGAGCTGCCCACGCTTCCCGACACACTGCCGGAGGAGGCGGCCGTCCTCGCGCTGGCCACGCATGACACCGCTGCCGTGAGCGCGTCTGGGACGGCGTCTGGTACAGCGTCCAGCACCGGCGAGATCCGGGACGACGTGCGCGCGGCGCAGGCCGGCGTGCTGGCCGCAACCACGGATCGTCGCCGCGCGGCGAGTACCATGCTGCCGCGGGTGAACGGCTTCGCGCGCTACGACTGGAACGACCCTCGGACACTCTACGGGGGACAGAAAAACTGGACGGTTGGCGTGATGGCCTCATGGTCGCTGTTCGGCGGCAACGCCGAGCTGGCCGAGGTGGCGGTCACGAGCGCGCGGGCCGATGCGGCCCGCGCTGGTCTCGATGCGGCCCGTGCACAGAGCCGGCTCGAGCGCGATGACGCCGCCCGTCGTCTTACGGTATCGCTGCAGCGCCTCACGCTGGCCCGCGACGCGCGGGAGCAGAGTCGCGAGGCCTACCGGCTGGTGCAGAAGCGCTACGACGGCGGGCTGGCCACGATCGCCGAACTGCTGGCAGCCGAATCATCGGCCACCGGCACCGCCCTCGCCCATGCCGCCGCCCGCTATGCCGTGATCGATGCGATCGCCACGTGGCGACGCGCCTCCGGTGGCGACCCCGCCGCTCTCACCGCACTCGACCATTCCACCACGACGGCGCGCTGATGCGTCCGAACCGATATCAGGGAGCCTTCACCATGACGTCCACCATTACTCGCTTCAACGCGGCCGCCTTCACCGCTTTCGCCGGACTCACGATGGCGGCCTGCTCCGGCGCGAAGGACGAACACACCGCCACGCCAGCCGCGACGCCGGTGGCGGGTACCGCCCTCGTTCTCCGCGACACGGTGATCGATGCCACGATCAGCGCATCGGGAGTGGCCGAACCGATCCAGCAGGCAACGCTCAGCACGAAGCTGATGGGCACCGTGACCGCCGTACTGGTGCGCGAGGGCGATGTGGTGCGCTCGGGGCAGACGCTCCTGCGTATCGATGCCCGCGACCTCACCGCCAAGTCGGCGCAGGTGGGGGCATCCATTGCCGATGCCCAGGCCATGCAGCGTGAAGCGTCCACCAACGCCGCACGCTTCCGCGCCCTGTACGCCGACAGCGCCGCCACACGCGCCCAGCTCGACGCCGCCGAAACGGGATTAGCGCGCGCCGAGGCCGGGCTGCGGGCCGCGCAAGCCGCCTCAGGTGAACTCGATGCCATGCGCAGCTACGCCACGGTCACGGCCCCCTTTGGCGGCGTGGTCACCGTCCGCGCCGTTGATCCCGGCGCCTTCGCGGCTCCCGGCGCGCCACTGATCACGGTGCAAGACGGCTCCACGTTGCGCATCAGCGTGAGTGCAGCGGGCGATGCAGTGCGCACGCTCACGCGGGGGCAAAAGCTGGCCGCCACCATCGATGGCGTACCGGTGTCGGCGATCATTGAGGGCGTGGTGCCGGCCGGCGCAGGCAATCTCTTTACGGTGAACGCCACGGTGTCCAATACGGCCGGTGCATACCGCAGCGGCAGTGCGGCCATGCTGTCCATCCCCGTGGCCCGTGAGCAGGCGCTGCTGGTGCCGAACGCCGCCATCGTCCGTGAGGGAGACCTTACCGGCGTCATCGTACGCACGGCCACCGGCGACGAACGCCGCTGGGTGCGCCTGGGTGTGTCTACCTCCACGCATACGGCCGTGAGCAGCGGATTGACGGTGGGTGAGACGATCGTAGTGCCGACGGTGGTGCCTGTTCCTGCCACGCCGTCTGCAACGCCGGCGGCCAAGTGAGCACCCCGCGAGCGCTGGGCATTTCCGGCCGGATCGCGAAAGCGTTCCTCAATTCCAAACTGACGCCGCTGGTCACCGTTGCGTCGCTGGCGGTCGGGCTCCTCGGCATGCTGGCCACGCCGCGCGAAGAAGAGCCGCAGATCTCCGTCCCCATGATCGACGTGATCGCGGCCATGCCGGGCGCGTCACCGCAGGAAGCGGAGAATCTGCTGGCGCGCCCCCTCGAGCAGCGCATGATGGAGCTGCCGGGCGTCGATCATGTGTACACCATGTCGGGCGACGGGTACGCCATGGTCACGGTGCGCTTCAAGGTCGGTGAAGACCAGGAGCGGAGCATTACCAAAGTGCAGGCCAAGCTGGCGGGTGCCATGGACAAGGCGCCGGCCGGTGCGATGCCGCCGGTGATCAAAGCACACTCGATCGACGATGTGCCGGTGCTGGCGCTCACGCTGCATGGCGCCGGCGTTGACGCCAACACGCTGCGCGAGATCGCGGCGCATCTCGAAGACGAAATCCGCACGGTACCCGAGGTAGCCGAAACGTTTGTCACGGGCGGCGCGCCGAAGCAGATTCGTGTGCAGATCGATCCCACGCGCCTCGCGGCAAGTGGCGTGACACCGGGCGAAGTGATGATGGCGTTGCGCGGCGCCAACGCGCGCCTCGCCGCAGGCGAGATCACGGTGCGCGACAGCGTACTGCGCATCGACGTTGGCGCCCCACTGGCCACGTCGCTCGACGTTGGCAGTGTGGTGGTGTCGTCGCGCGGCGGGCGCGCGGTCTATCTCCGCAACGTGGCCGACGTGCGCGAGGACTTCGGCGAGCGCACGAGCTACGTGTCGCACCGCGAAGGACGTGGCGCCGCAGAAGCGGCAGTCACCATTGCGGTGGCGAAGCGCAAGGGAGCCAACGCCACGGAGGTGACGCATGCCGTGATGCAGCGCGTAGACCAGGCGAAGGGTCGGCTCATTCCCCGCACGGTGCAGCTGTCGGTTACGCGTGACTACGGCGAGACCGCCGGCGAGAAGGCCCAGGAGCTCATCCTGCACCTTATCATCGCCACGCTGAGCGTGACGGCGCTCATCTGGTTGTTCCTGGGCTGGCGCGAAGCGCTGGTGGTGCTGGTGGCCGTGCCGGTCACGCTCGCCCTCACGCTGTTTGTGTACTACGCGCTCGGCTACACGCTCAACCGCATTACGCTCTTCGCGTTGATCTTCTCCATCGGCATTTTGGTGGACGACGCCATCGTGGTGGTGGAGAACATCTATCGCCACCTGGCGATGGGTGATCGCAGTGCCGAGGAGGCCTCGATCGACGCCGTGGACGAAGTGGGCAACCCGACGATCCTGGCCACGTTCACCGTGATTGCGGCCATTTTGCCGATGGCGTTCGTAAGCGGCATGATGGGACCGTACATGCGGCCGATTCCCATCGGCGCCTCGGTGGCCATGGTGGCCTCGCTCGCGGTGGCCTTCATCGTCACCCCGTATCTCGCCTATCGGCTGCTCAAGGGGCACGTGAAGGCGGCGCATGGCGCAGCCGGTCACGCGAGCCCCGAGCATCCACCTGAGGAAGGCGGCCGGGTGGACCGGATCTATCGCATGATCATGGTGCCGCTCATGGAACAACAGGGGCGCCGTCGCGCCTTCTACGCGGGCATCATCGCGCTGCTGCTGGTGAGCGTGAGCCTAGTGGGCTTCAAGGCGGTGCAGGTGAAGATGCTGCCGTTCGACAACAAGAGCGAATTTCAAGTCGTGCTCGATTTACCCGAAGGCACGACACTCGAGACCTCCAACGAGGCGGCATCGCGCATCGCGGCGTATCTCAGCACGGTGCCCGAGGTGGTGAGCACGCAGGTGTATGCCGGCACGTCGGCGCCGTTCAACTTCAACGGACTGGTGCGCCACTACTTCATGCGCAGCGGCGCCAACGTAGCCGATGTGCAGGTGAACCTGCTGCCGAAGGGCGAGCGCGATCGGCAGAGTCATGCCATCGCCGTGGCCGTGCGGCCTGGCGTCGATAGCATTGCCCGGCTGTATCAGGCATCGGCAAAAGTGGCGGAAATTCCGCCCGGACCGCCGGTGCTCTCCACGCTGGTGGCTGAGGTGTATGCCGGCGACGACGCCACACGACTGGCTGCGGCGAAGGCGGTGAAGGAGGTGTTCGAGAAGACGCCGGGTGTGGTGGACGTGGACTGGACCGTCGAGGCGCCACAGTCCAAGCGCACCTTCCGCGTGGACCGCGTGCGGGCCGCCGAGTCGGGCGCGAGCGTGGAACAGATCACGCAGACGTTGTACCTCGCACTCTCCGGCGCACCGGCCGGCGTGGCCAGTTCGCCAACGGCCCGGGAGGGCATCGCCATCGTGCCGCGCCTGCCGCTCGAGCAGCGCAGCAGTGTGGAAGCGCTGCTGTCGTTGCCCATCGCCACCATGCAGGGCCCGCAGCCGCTGGCCCGGTTCGTTACGGTGGTGAACGGCACGCGGGACGGGTCACGCATTCGGAAGGATCTGCGGCCAGCGATCTACGTCACGGGTGATGTGGCACGCGAAATCGAGAGCCCGGTGTACGCCATTCTCGACATGAACCGCCAGCTCGATGCCATCCGCGTAAATGGCGCCGCGATTACGCGCTATAACGCGGTGCCGCCCGAGACGGTGAGCGAGACGGCGATCAAGTGGGATGGCGAGTGGCAGGTCACCATCGAAGTGTTCCGCGATCTCGGTCTCGCCTTCGCGATCGTGCTGCTGCTGATCTACGTGCTGGTGGTGGGCTGGTTCCAGAGCTTCACGATCCCGCTGGTGATCATGGCGCCCATTCCGCTCACGCTCATCGGCATCCTGCCGGGACATGCGATCAGCGGCGCGTTCTTCACCGCCACCAGCATGATCGGCATGATCGCGCTGGCCGGTATCATCGTTCGCAACTCCATCCTGCTGGTGGACTTCATTCAGCTCGAAGAAGCGCGCGGCCGCTCACTCACCGACGCGGTGCTGGAAGCGGGCGCGGTGCGCTTCCGTCCTATCGCGCTGACAGCCGCCGCGGTGGTGGTGGGCGGTCTCGTGATGGTGCTTGACCCGATCTTCCAAGGCTTGGCCGTCGCGCTCATGAGTGGGGCGATCGTGGCCACGCTGCTCACGATGGTGGTGGTCCCGCTGCTGTACTGGCAACTCAACCGGAGCAATACACATGTGTAACGACTCGATCATCCGTCGCATTGCCGGCGTCTTCGTCATGCTGTCTGTGGCCCTCAGCTACTTCGTGCACCCAGGCTTCCTGTTTTTCACGGCCTTCGTGGGGTTCAACCTCTTCCAATCGAGCATCACGAACTTCTGCCCGCTTGAACGCATTTTGGGGATGGCGGGTATGTTCGGATGTACGCCCAAGCGCAGTGCCTGAAGCACGGTTTCTGCAACACAGCGCCTGATACTCACCGGAGTTCATCCATGACCACGACCAGCGCCAACACGGCGGTGCTTCCCTGCACCGCCTGCGGCAAACTCAACCGCGTCAAACTGTCCCGGGCCGATGCCCAGCCAAAGTGCGGAACCTGCCGGGTACCACTGGTGCTTGACGCGCCGGTGGTGCTCACCGATGCCAACTTCGACACCGTGGTTGGCCAGAGCACCGTGCCGGTGATGGTGGACTTTTACGCCGACTGGTGTGGCCCCTGCAAGATGATGGCGCCGGTGTTCGCGCAGTTCGCGAAGCAGCAGCGCGGGCAGGCCATTGTGGCCAAGGTGGACACCGATCGTAATCCCGGGGTCGCGTCACGCTTCGCGATTCGGAGCATCCCCACGATCGCGCTTTTGAAAGACGGGAAGGAAGTGGCGCGTCAGGTCGGCGCCCTCCCACTGGGCCAGCTGGAGCAGATGGTGATCAGCGCCCGCTGATCACCTTCTTGCGCTCGGCCAGTTCACTTTCCAATCGTCCGCACACCAGCTCGCACAGCTTGAGCACATCGGCGTCGGCCAACTCGTAGCGCACGTACACGCCGTCGCGTTCGCGGCTCACCAGCCCGTGACCGAACAGAATGGCTAAGTGCCGGGATACGTTGGCCTGTCCCATTCCGGTAGCTTCGACCAACTCGTTCACCGTGCACGAGCCCCCGCGCAACTCCTGCAGAAGACTGAGCCGCGCCCGGTCGCTCAGCGCCTTAAAGCGGTCGGCCACCAGATCGAGGAGCTCCGGACGCATCACTTTCTGGGCCATCGCTCCTCCATGAGTGAAATGCACGTATACATAAGTATGAATATACACAGGAAACGACGAGGACGGCAAGGCTCGCCGTCCTCGTATCATGTGCGCGCAGCCTTACATGAGCGTGGCGTCGAGGCTGATCTCCGCCTTGAACAGGCGTGACACCGGGCAACCTGCCTTCGCGTTCCCCGCCAGCGTCTGGAACTGCTCGTCGCTGATGCCGGGGATGGTCGCCGACAGCTGCAGCGCGATTTTGGTGATCGTCTGGGCGCCGTCCACCGGCTCCATGGTGAGTACGGCTGTGGTGTTCAGGGAGTCGGCGGTGAAGCCGGCGTTGGCCAACTGAAATGACAGCGCCATGGAAAAGCACCCCGCGTGGGCGGCGGCGATGAGCTCTTCGGGATTGGTGCCATTGCGCCCATCTTCGTCCTGAAAGCGCAGCTTGAACGAGTAGGGCTGCGCGTTGAGCACCCCACTTGGCGTCGTCAGTGTACCACTGCCTTCCTTGCCCGAGCCCTTCCACTCTGCCTGTGCTGTGCGCTGCATCGCTCCCCCCGCATTCGAAGTGTGCTGGAAGTAACGCCGGACGGCGCCCCCCGCCCTACCCGTTGAATATGCGACCTTGCTCCGTTGCGCGCTGTGACGTCATTTGATGTGGGCCACCGCGTACCGGCCGCCACGTTGCCACACGATTTTCCGGCATACCGACATGACCACAAGACGTAGCTTCCTCAAAACCGCCGGGACCATCACGGCCGGTGCGGCCGCACTCAGCACGGCAACGGGCGCCTGTGCGGTAAAAGATCCGCCGGCAAACAACGCGGCAGTGCCGGACACGGGCGCCGAGCGCGTGCGCGGATTTGATCGCACCATTCTTGATGCCGTGGCCACCGCGGTGTTGCCTTCGGCCTTGGGGGGGCCAGCCATTCGCACGGCTACGGACGCGTTTGTGGCCTGGGCCGACGGCTACGAGCCGGTGGCGGAGGAAATGCACGGCTACGGCTACGCCGAGGTGCGCTACTTGCCGGCCGATCCGTCGCCGGCGTGGCGCGCGCAACTCACGGCACTGGATCTACTGGCGCGCAAGCACGGCACCGAGGGATTCGCCACGCTGCCGATGGCGCAGCGTCAGGAGTTGCTGCGTGCCGTGCTGCGTGACCAGCGCGGCGACCGCCTTCCCGCGCCACTCGATGCCAACCACATCGCGATCGCCCTGCTGGCGCATTGGTCGGCGGGGCCCGACGCCTGGGACACCGCCCTCGGCGCCCGCGTGTCGCCGGGGATCTGCCGCACGCTCGGCGACGCCACCCGCAAGCCGTTGCCTGTCACCGTGGAGCCGCGCGCATGATCACGCACAGTGCCGACATCGTTATTGTGGGCAGCGGCATTACGGCCGCGCTGATGGCCGCGTCGCTGGCCGAAAAGACGACCAAGTCGATCCTCGTGATTGAGGCAGGCAAGGCCACCACGCCGTTCGCTGAACGCGTGAGAGCGCGTGAGCGCTGGAAGGCGTACGGCGAGAGTCCGTGGAAGCAGGATCACCTCGACGATCAGAACGCCACGGGCACCACGTGGGGGTTTTCGCCCAGCATGCATGTGGGCGGCCTCGCGATGCACTGGGGTGGCGTGTCGCCGCGCTATTCGCCCGAGGATTTCCGCCTGCGCTCGATGTACGGCGTGGGTAGCGACTGGCCGTTCAGCTACGACGACCTCGATCCGTTCTATCAGGAGGCGGAAGAGCGGATGGGCGTGGCTGGCGAGCAGGGGCCGGTCGCCCTCGATCCGCGCGGCAAGCCGTATCCGTTGCCGCCGCTGCCAATCAATTACAATCTCGCGCAGCTGCAGCAGTGGGCCACGAAGGCCGGCATTGCCACGTGGAGCACGCCGAGCGCGAAGAACTCCGTGGCGCAAGACGGGCGTGGTCAGTGTCAGCGGTGCGATACGTGCTATCCCATCTGCCCCACTGGCGCCAAGTACTCTCCCGACTTCACGTGGGACGCGTTGATCGCGCGCAAGCGCATCACGCTCGTCACCGAGACGTTGGTGCGTAAGCTCGAGGCCGACCCGAAGACAGGGCGCATTACGCGCGCCACCGGCAACCGGACGACCGCGTCGGGGGAAGAGGTCACCATTGAAGGGGGCACGTTCGTGTTGGCCGCCGGCTTCGTGTGGTCACCGCATTTATTACTGCTGTCGAAGAGCAGTGCCTTCCCCAATGGACTGGCCAACCGCAGCGGCCTGGTGGGCAAGTATCTCGCGGGCCATCGCAATGTGAACGCGTACCTGCGTTTGCCTATGGAACTGTTCCCAGGCATCAACGTGCAGCATTCGCTGGTGTCGAAGCAGTTCATGCGGGTGCCGCGCTCGTCGCGCTACCTGCGCCACGACCTGCGCATCTGGGAGTCGAGCGTGGGGCGGGAACCCCGGTTGCGCGCCGACGATGGCGCAATCCAGTTCGGCGATGCGCTGATGCAGGATTGGCAGCAGCGCGCGAAAGGCGCCACGGCGCGCGTACGCGGCTATTACGACGTGCTCCCCGACAAGAACAGCGCGCTGACGCTCGACGCGACGAAGACCAACCGCTTCGGCGATCCGATGCCCAACGTGTCCTTCAAAGACGCGCCGGAAAGCGCCGCGCTGAAGGAGTGGCAGGAGGAACAGCTGCGTGAGCTGTTCCGCACGATGGCCAAGGCTGGTG
>CANHTA010000048.1 GCA_947463135.1 Gemmatimonadota bacterium | reverse complement strand
GTTTTCATCGGTGTAGCTCTCACTCAAACGACGGAGGCCCACCTCGCGATCCGCCTGCTCCGTGAGGGCCCGACGCAGGTTTTCCGCGGCGGGGTCACCGTTCACAAGCGGAATGGAGAGCACCGCCTCCCGCGTGATTGAACCGTCTTGCCGCCCGGTCTCGAGAATCCGTTCAAGGGCTTCCCGATCGCGCTGGTAGCTATCGGCCAGGAGGCGATCCCGGAAGTAGCTCCCGAACACCGGGTTGTTCGTCATTTCAATGCCTGGGGCGATCGTTTGCCCTTCGTTCGGCTCGGTGACGGTGCGCACCCGAAAGCTTTCCAGCTCAGACTCCGCCCGCGCGAGATCAGCAGCGGCATAGGCGCGCTGCCCATCCAGAATACGTGCCACCGATCCCACACCTTTCTTTTTCAGGGCCGTGGCGTACGCCACGAATTCGTTTACCCACGCATTGAGGGTGGCCGCCGTACGCTTCGCGTCGGTCCCGGTCATGGTGAGGAACAAGAAGGCGCTCCCGTTTTCCAACGTCCAACTCATGCGTTGGATGAGCGCAATCGAGGCCTCTCGGGGTGTCTGGACATTGAAGCCGATGTCCTGCTTCCCAACGAGGCTCCGCGCCGAGGGCTGCCAGAGAAAGCCAACGGGACGGCCAATGGAGTCGCCCAGCACACCAGACTCCACCTGCCCGCCCACGGCACCCTCGCCACGCGGCTTCATGCTCAACGTGTAGCGGTTTCCTGAGATCGCGAGCACAAAATCGCCCGGACGCAGCCGTGGCTGATCCACGCGGAAGGACCGAAACAGGGTGCTGTCCGAGGGCGTGTCGGGCGTGACAAAGAGCGCCAGCTCGGTGACGACGGGATCCGCAATGGAGTACGACCGCAGCAGATCCTTCCACCCGGACGCCGCAAGCAGCTCCTTGGCCTGAATCGGCCCGCTGCCCCCCTGCGTGCCCGTGCCCTGCTGCAGCAGAATCGTGGCTTGCACCTTGTACTCCGCTTCAATGAAGCGGCTGGCGACATAGCCGCCGGTGCCACCAAGCACACCGAACAGCAGAATGAGCCACTTAAAGCGATTGAGGGCCGCGAGATAGCGCCCAAGACTTGGCCCCGTGGGTTCCGCGACAGCCGTCTGCTGCCCCGTACCCCACTCCGCGGGCGGTGCATCGTCTCGAAGGGCGTCGATCGCGTGGTCGCGCGATTGATGGGATTGAAGCTGCGAACCGGCCATTGGATGAGCGGGCTGAAGACAGATTAGTGCCGGTGGTATGACGGATAACCGATTTGTTCCGCAACAAGTGCTGCACCGGCGCAGCTGTGGCGAGGCTTCGCCGCAACACCCGCGTGACTTTTACCGGAGTGTTGCAGTCATGACACGCAGCCGGTCTGTTCCGCGCACCAGTTCCGCGTTTTCGCGACCCCGTTGCAGGGGTTTTGTGCTCCAGCTCGTCGTGACCTTGCACTCTCGCCATGACCGATCCGTTCGTCACCGTCCCTAACGCAACCGCCGTGCCGGAAAAAAGCTCCAGTCTCCGCATCCTCGTGGTGGACGACGACCGGACGCTTCGCGAGGGATGCGTCTCGGTGCTGCAAATGGACGGGCACATCGTCACCGCCACGGGGCGTGGCGACGAGGCCATCGACCTGGTGCAACGGCGGCGGTTCGACGTGGTGTTGGTTGACCTCTATATGACGCCGGTGTCGGGGCTGGAGGTGCTGAAGGCCGCCGTGAGCGCCCACCACGACGCGCTGGTGGTGGTGATGACCGGCAACCCCAGCGTCGCCAGCAGCATCGAAGCGCTGCGCGCCGGCGCCTGGGACTATCTCCCGAAGCCCTTTTCCGCGTCGCACCTGCAAGTCCTGATCGGTCGCGCTGCACATACCGCCGCCAACGCGAGCACCACGAGTCTCGCGAAAGAGAGCAAACCGTCGGTGGTGACGCCAAACGGTGCGGGCGAGTCGCTGGCCCTGCTGGGGATCTCACCATCCTTTACGAAGGCGGTGGAACTGGCGCAAAAGGTTGCGGCGACCGACGCCTCGGTCATGATCAGTGGCGAGAGTGGCACCGGCAAGGAGATGATTGCGCAGTTCATCCACCAGCACAGCCGTCGCACCGCGCGGAAGCTGGTTCCCCTGAACTGCGCCGCGCTGCCCGATAACCTGCTGGAATCGGAGATGTTCGGGTATCGCAAAGGGGCGTTTACCGGGGCCGATCGCGATAAGGCGGGGTTGCTGGAGGTAGCCAATGGGAGCACGCTCTTTTTGGACGAGCTCACCGAAATGACGATGCCCCTGCAGGCCAAGTTGCTGCGTGTGCTGCAGGATGGCGTGGTGCGCCGACTGGGCAGCGAAACGCACGACGCAATCGTGGACGTGCGCTTCATTTCGGCCACCAACCGCGATCCGCAGGAGGCCGTCCAACAGGGCGTCTTACGCGAAGACCTCTTTTATCGGTTGCGCGTGGTGCCCATCAAGCTGCCCCCCCTCCGGAAGCGACTCGAGGACATTCCGCTCCTCGCCGACTTCTTTTTGAAGCGCTCGTGGTCCCGCCATCGCACCAGTGGGGCGCCGCCGGCGCTCACGGCCGACACCATTGCGTTCTTGCAGGGGCGCCCGTGGCGCGGGAATGTGCGCGAGCTGCAAAACGTGATTGAGCATGTCGCCGTCATTGCTGAGGCTGGTCGCCCCATCGAGCCGGCCGACATTCCGGTGTACGACGAGGCCCCTGCGGTCCACGCGAGCACGGGGCTCCCGGCGGCGATCATGAACGAGGCCTTCCATACGGCGAAGGAACAGCTGATCACGCATTTCGAACTGGAGTACCTCTCGCGGCTCACCACACGGGCCGGCGGGAATATGTCGAAGGCGGCGCGGCTGGCCGGGATCGACCGCACCACGCTGTACCGGCTCATGGAGAAGCACGGCGTTCGGCGTGACGTACTCAGCGGGGCAGCCGAGTGACGCGGGGTGCAGCACGACGAAGGCCCACGGTCGTGCGCCCCCGCGGCGACGCGCCCACCTCGGCCCCCGATGTCAGCCCGGCCTCCATCGAGGTGCTCGTGGCGGAGGGAGCCGCCGCCCTGCAGCTCCCCAACGAGCTCTCGCCGCTGCGTGGAGCACACCACACCCGCACCGCTGCGCCCGAGGCGCTGGCGCTGCTGGTTGGGGTCACCCACGATATGCGCTCGCCACTGAGCGCGATCCTGCTGTTGGTGGAGCGACTCCGGTCGGGGCAGGCCGGCCCCCTCACCGCGGCCCAGGAGCGCCAGCTTGGCCTCGTGTACAGTGCCGCCTTCGGTCTGGCCTCGCTCACCAACGACGCGTTTGATCTCGCCCACGGTACCGCGGCGTGGCCGTCGGTGGCTCCGGCCCCGTTTTCGCTTGCCGGGCTGCTCCGGTCGGTGGGGGATCTGGTCCAGCCGATCGCCGAGGAAAAGGGGTTGGCGTTGCGATGCGAAAGCCCGGACATCGACCATCGGTATGGTCAAGCACCAATTTTGCACCGGGTCCTGCTCAACTTGGTAACCAACGCCCTCAAGTACACCCAGCATGGCGCCGTGACGCTCACCGCGTTCGCGACGGACGACGCGCGCGTCTGTTTCCGGGTGGACGACAGCGGCGAGGGGCTCCCGGGCGCCGTGATCGCGTCGCTGTCGGGGCCGGTATGGCATGGACCGTTCCCGGACGGGGCGTATTCAGCCTCCGGACTTGGGCTCGGCATGTGCCGCCGGCTGCTCAGCGTCCTTGACAGTGACCTGCAGTTCGAGTGCTTGCACCCCGCCGGAACGCGCATGCAGTTCACCATTGCTCTTCCCGCGTCTTAGTTTCCGTGATCCGCTGTTATCGGTAGTGACCCTCAGGAGTCGGCAGAGATGAGCCAGTCGAATACGAATCCCCCCACGGCGCAAGACACGCTCGAGCTTCGTGACACGCGCACCGCACAGGCGTACACCGCCACCATCCGGAGCGAAGGGCCGGAGGGCGATACGTACGTGCGGGCGATGGACCTGCGCGCCGTGAAGCGCGAGGCCGGTGAGTTCGGCCTGCTGAGCTATGATCCGGCGTTCATGAACACGGCTTCATGCCGGAGCGCAATCACGTTTATCGATGGTGACAAGGGGATCCTCCGCTACCGCGGGTATCCTATTGAACAGCTCGCCGAGAATGCGACGTTCCTTGAAGTGGCATACCTGCTACGTCACGGCGAACTGCCGAATCAGGGACAGTATGACACCTGGGTGCACGACATCACGTTCCACACGTATGTGCACGAGAACATCCGGAAGTTCCTGGAAGGATTCCGCTACGATGCGCACCCGATGTCGATGATGTGCAGCGCGACGGCCGCCCTCTCGAGCTTCTATCCGCAGGCGCACGACATCCACGATCCGCAGCAGCGCTACATCTCGATGATCCGCCTGATGGCGAAGCTGCCGACGATTGCCGCGTTCGCGTATCGCCATGTGAAAGGGTTGCCGTTCATTTACCCCGACAATGATCTCAGCTACACCGAGAACTTCCTGTCGATGATTGCCCGGATGTCCGAGCCGCGGTACGAGGCCAATCCGGTGTTCGTGCGCGCGCTGGAAGTGTTGTTCATTCTGCATGCGGATCACGAACAGAATTGCAGCACGAGTGCCGTGCGTGCCATTGGCTCCTCGGGCGTGGATCCGTTCTCGGCGGTGGCAGGTGGCATTGCCGCGCTCTTCGGACCGTTGCATGGCGGCGCCAACGAGGCCGTGCTGCGTATGATCAGCGACATCGGCGACAAGAAAAACATTCCGGCCTTTATCGAGTCCGTGAAGAGCGGTAAGGGTGAGCACCGCCTCATGGGCTTCGGTCACCGCGTGTACAAGAGCTACGACCCGCGCGCCCGTATCGTGAAGAAGCTGGCCGATGAGGTCTTCGCGCAGGTTGGCATGGACAAGGATCTGGAGATTGCGCTTGAGCTTGAGCGGATCGCCCTCAGCGACGACTACTTCATTGCGCGCAAGCTGTACCCGAACGTCGACTTTTATACCGGTCTGATCTATCGCTCCATGGCCTTCCCCACGGACTTCTTCACGGTCTTGTTCGCCGTGGCGCGTGTGTCCGGATGGATGGCGCAATGGGAAGAGATGATTCTGGATAAAGAGCAGAAGATCGCGCGCCCTCGTCAGATCTATATCGGTGCCGGCGAACGCCAGTACACCGATCACCTCGCCGACAAGTTCCCGCGCGCGCGGAAAGACAGTATCCGGAAGTGATCCACGGGGTGGAGCATCCGTCGCACCTGTTTACCGTGGACGTCGAGGAGTACTTCCAAGTCTCGGCGTTAGCGGGTCATGTGCCTCGTGATGCATGGGATACCCTACCAAGCCGCGTGGAGCAGACCACGGACGCCCTGTTGCAGTTGCTGTCGCAACACGGCGTCCGTGGAACGTTTTTTACGCTGGGCTGGGTGGCGGAACGGTATCCCGCGCTGGTGCGACGCATTCACGAGGCCGGACATGAGGTGGCCTCGCACGGGTACGGGCATCAGCGTGTCACCACGCTCTCACCCGACGAATTCCGCGAGGATATTCGTCGGGCCCGCGGCACGCTCGAAGATGTCTGCGGTACGCCGGTCACCGGCTATCGCGCCCCCTCGTTTTCCATTGTCCGGGGCGGCGAATGGGCCTTCGATATTCTGATTGAAGAAGGGTACCGCTACGACTCGAGCGTGTTCCCGATCCGGCGCCGTGGGTATGGGTACGCGAGTGCCCCAACCACGCCGTACATCATGCGACGGCCGGCCGGAGACCTCCTGGAGCTGCCCTTGGCCACCCTCTCGCTGGGAAACGTGCGGGTGCCGGCGGCCGGCGGCGCATACCTGAGGCTTCTCCCCCCCGCACTCTGCCACGCCGCGTTCAAACAGGCCGGTCAGCGCGGGCATGCCGCCATGTTTTACATCCACCCGTGGGAGATTGATGCCGGGCAGCCCCGCTTTGCGGTGCCGCGGCTCACGCGCATCCGTCATTACGGTGGGCTCTCCACCACGCTGGCCCGGGTGCAGGACATGCTCAGCGCCTTCGCCTTTCAGTCGGTGGCGGCGTGGCGTGCGGCAACACCGGTAGACGCGCTGCCGGTACTCCCCGGCCCCTCGTGGACGGCATGAGTACGCCGCGTATTACCGTCGAGGCAGAGGCGGGACAGGAATGGGATGACTTCGTCCGACGCCAACCGGGGTGGACGCACTTTCACCTCAGTGCGTGGCAGCAGGTCATACGCCGCGTGTGGCGCCACGACACCATCTACCTCGCGGCACGGCACCCGGACGGCAGCGTAAGCGCCATCTTGCCGCTGGTCCGTATCCGCAGTCCGCTGTTTGGCCACTTCCTCTGCTCGCTCCCGTTTGTGAATTACGGCGGTCCACTGGGGGACGAGGCGGGAGTGCGCGCGCTGGCCGCGCATGCCACCACACTGGCCGCATCAACCGGCGTGGACCTCACCGAATTCCGCAGCTACCAGCCCTTGCCGCTGGAGCTGCCGGTGTCGCACCGCAAAGTCACGGTGGTATTGGACCTTCCCGCGCAGGATCCGGCCTCGCTCCTCAAGCGGTTGGATGCCAAGGTGCGCAATCAGGTGCGGCGCCCCGCGAAGGAGGGGGTACGCTTCGAGTTCGGTCGCGCACAGGTTGCACCGTTTTTCGCCGTCTTCTCCGAGCATATGCGGGATCTGGGCACGCCAACCCAGCCGCTCCAGCTCTTCGAGACGTTGGCGGATACCTTCCCCGATGACTGCTGGTTTGGATGCGCCTGGTTAGGCGACGTGCCCATTGCCGGGGGGTGTGGTTTCCGCTGGGGGACGGAGTTTGAGATGACCTGGGCGTCGGCGCTGCGTGCCCACGCCAAGCTGTCCCCGAATATGGGCCTGTATTGGGCGTTCATGGAACGCGCCATCGCCGACGGGCTGACGCTCTTCAATTTCGGCCGGTGTTCCGTGGACAGCGGCACGCATCGCTTCAAGCGGCAGTGGGGCTCGCGGGACGTTCCGCTCTGGTGGTATCAGGCGGCGCGAGGGCTCGCGAAGACCCCCTCTCCCGATGATAGTCGCTTCGCGTTGGGCCCCAAGATCTGGCGTCATTTGCCGGTGGCGGTAGCCAACCGTCTCGGACCGCCCATCGTCCGCTTGATCCCGTGATCATGAGACATCCGTGATCAAGGGCATGGTGGAAGCGGCCTTGGCCGCGCTGCTGGGGAACCGCGTAGCGATGCACCGCCTGCGCGGGCGGCGGCTCATTCTGGCGTATCACAACATCATCCCCACCGGGTCGGCACCGGTGGGCGATCGCTCGTTGCATTTGCCACTGGACGAGTTTGCCGCACAGTTGGATGCGGTACAGGAACATGCTGATGTGGTCTCCTTGGAGGCCCTCAACGAGGCGCCATCGCGCGAGCCCCGGCGGCCAGAGGTCATCATCACCTTCGATGACGCGTACGCCGGCGCCATATCGTTGGGCATCCCGGAGCTTGTACGCCGTGGGCTGCCGGCCACCGTTTTTGTGGCCCCGGCGCTGCTCGATCAGCGCGCCTTCTGGTGGGACCGCCTCGCCAATGCCACCACCGGCGAACTCGATGCGCGCATCCGTCACACGGCGCTCGAACACTATGCCGGGGACGATGGGGCCATTATGACGTGGGCGGCGCAGCAGCGCCTCCCGGTGTGCGACCCTCCGGCCGTAGCGCGGGGGGCAACCGTCGCCGATCTCGCCTGCGCGGCGGCACTCCCCGGCATCACCTTCGGGGCGCATTCGTGGTCGCACCCCAACATGGCCCGAGTATCGGGCGCTGAGCTGGTGGCGCAGTTACGCGACCCACTCACGTGGCTCACGGAACGCTTTGCCTCGCGTACGCTTGCCGCCCTCGCCTACCCGTACGGCCGCTTTCTCCCCGAGACGGAATCGGCAGCGCGAGCGGCGGGGTTCCGCTTCACGCTCCAAGTGCACGGGGGATGGTGCACCGCGCACGCCAATCCACAGCATCCGCTCCCCCGCCTGAACGTCCCGGCGGGGATGAGTACGCCAAGGTTCCGGCTGCATCTTGCCGGGTGTGCGCTGTGACGGGATCCCCCACGCCTTCTACGGTGCAGGCACACCGCGATCGGCGCGTCTTGGATGCTGTCGCCTGGACCGGCGCCGGGCGCTATGCCGGCCAGCTCTTTCGCTGGTCGTCAACCGTGGTGGTGGCCCGGGTGCTCTCGCCAAGCGATTACGGCTTGGTTGGCATGACGGCGCTGCTGTCAGGGCTGGTCGCGCTCTTGGCGGAATTCGGCGTCGGTGCCGCCGTCCTTCGCCTGCGGGATCCCGATGCGGAGGAGCTGGCGCAGCTCAATGGACTGGCCGTCTTCCTCGGCCTCATCGCCATGGGCGTCTCGCTCCTCGCGGCGTGGCCCCTGGCCCTCTTCTTTCGCCGTCCCGAACTCACCGGCATCATTGCGGTGTCGTCGCTCGGCTTCGTCCTCACATCATTCCAAACGGTTCCCGGTGCGCTCTTGCAGCGGGATCTCCGCTTCAAGTCCGTGGCGGCGGTTGAGCTGGCGAGCGCCGTCACTCTTGCGCTGTTGGTGCTCCTTCTGGCGCTGGGAGGCGCCGGCTACTGGGCACTGGTGATCCCGAATCTTTTCACCGGCGCCCTGGCGTCGCTGCAGTTTCGTCGGCTCGCCCGGGTTGGCCTCGCGTGGCCGCAACTCAGCCGGATCCGTGACTCGTACCGGTACAGCCTCTGGGTGATTGCCGGCCGTCTCAGCAACTACTTGTACTTCAGCGCCGACTTTCTCATGGTTGGGCGGCTCTTGGGCAGTGCCGCCCTTGGGTCGTACACCTTCGCGTGGGATCTGGCCAACACCCCAAACGACCAGATCAATGGGTTGGTCGCGCGCGTATCCACCCCGTTTTTCGCCTCGATGCAAGGCGACCGGCAACAGATCGCGCGGCTGTTTACCACCCTGCTGGAAGGGGTCTCGTGCATTTCGATTCCGCTCATGCTTGGGCTCGCTGCCGTGGCGCCGGAGTTCATTCCCTTGCTCCTGGGTGACCAGTGGACCGGAGCCGTCCCGATCCTGCAAGTGCTGTGCATCTTCGCCGCCATGCGGGTGATGACCATCCTCATCAGCCCGTTGTTGGTCATGGTTGGCGATGCCCGTTTTCAATCGGTCCTCACGTTTATCGCGCTGCTGTACATGCCGCCGCTCTTCGTGTTGGGGGCGAAGTACCATGGACCGGAGGGGGTCGCGTTGGCCTGGCTGCTCGGCTATCCCCCCATCATCATCGCCCTGTTCTATCGAACGGCGCGCCACTGCGGGATTCCGATAGCCGAGCTGCTGCGCGCGCTGTACCCGAGCCTCGTGGCCTCGGCGGTCATGCTCGCAGCCGTGGCGGGCTGTCGGCTCGTCGTCCCCGAAGATGTGGCGCTTCCGCTACGGCTTGCCCTCTACATACTCAGCGGTATGCTGGCCTACGGCCTCACCTTGCTGCTCGCCTTCCGTTCGCGGGTGATGACCTTTGTTTCCTTTATCCGAAAAGGGCTTGCGGCGTCGGCAAAGCCCGCCCCGCAAACCGTGGCGCCGGTTCACCCATCGGCGCCACCGGGCTAGCCGTGCGTATGTTCAACGACGGCCTCAGTCGTGGCACGAACTATGAATCAGCAGCGTACCATCTCATCTGGTCTCTTTCTCCGCTCGACCCTCGCCACTCACCATGTCTGTGATTTCGGTTATCATCCCCACGTTTAACAACGGCCCGTACATTGCCGAGGCGATCGCCTCCGTGCAATCGCAAACGGTGCCGGCGAACGAAATCATTGTCGTGGATGATGGGTCCACCGATGGCACGGAGGAGATTGTCCGGTCCATCACGGATCCGCGGATCCAGTATCACCGGCAAGAGAACTGCGGGGTGTCCGTGGCGCGCAATCGCGGCCTGGACCACGCAACGGGTACGGCCATCGCGTTTTTAGATGCCGATGACCGGTGGCGACCGACGATGCTGGAGCAACAATCCCAGCTGCTGGCGAGCAACCCGGCCCTCGTGTGTTGCTTCGCGGACTTCGTGCGTTTTGTGAATGAAACCGGGGAAATCCAGTCGAATCAGTTCACGTTTTTCCCTGAACTGGCTCGACTGCGCACCCATCCGCTGCCCAACGGCAGAGGGCACCTGATCGCCGATAACGCGTTCGATCAGATCATTCCCTTCGGCGAGTTTCCCGCATTCATGTTGACCATGCTGTTTCGGGCGGAGCGTATCCGTGGCTTACGCTTCAACCGGAAACTGGTGCGCTGTCAGGACGCAGACTTTGTCCTGCGGGCGATGCTCCGCGGCCAGGTGGCCTTTTCACCGGCCATTGTCGCCGATGTCCGGCGACATGGACTGAATGCCACCAGCCAGTTGGAAATGATGTCACTCGACAAACTTCGCGCACTGGAATGCGTGCGTGAAGATCCGATGGCGACCGCGCATCTCCCACTCCTGGAGCGTCGCATTGCGCGGGCACAGTTCGACGCCACCGCCGCGCTGCTGAAGCGGCGCCAGTTTGGCGAGGCGCTGTCGTATTGGCAACAGGCGCTGCGCTCGCGGAGCTCTCCGCTGCGAAAGGTCAGGGGCAGTGTCCGGTTAGCCCTGATCTTCCTCGCGTCGGTCGGGAAAGCTCAACCGCGCTCGGTTGCGTCGCGGTAAAGCGTGACGTACCGGTCGATCATGCGGTCCACGCCATATTCGCTGATGGCCATCGATTGACCGCGTGCGGCCACCTCGCGCGCCAGCGTCGGGTTCTGTAACAGCACCGCCAGCGCCTGGCACAAGTCTGCGGGGTTGTTGGGTTCCACCAGCCACCCGGATACCCCCGACTCAATGAGCGCGGGGATCCCGCCAACCGCCGAACACACCGTTGGCACCCCCGCCATCAGCGCCTCAAGCAGCGCCATAGGCAGCCCCTCAGAGAGCGAGGGCATGACCCACCCATCGGCGGCCGCGAGCAAATCCGGTATGTCACTCCGCAACCCCAGGAGTTGCACGCGATCGTCCAAACCGGCCTCGCGGATCTGCCGACGCAACGCGGCCTCTTCATCACCGCGCCCCGCAATTGCGATGCGCCACGGTGGAAGCGACGGGTCACTGCGCAGGCGTTCGGCTGCTGCCACTAACGTGTGGTGCCCCTTCACGGTGTACAGGTTTCCAACCGCCAGCAGCAACTTTTCGTTGGGGTGCAGCGCCAGCGATGCGCGACCCACGTCGCGATGGCCCAATCGGTGTGGTACGCCATTCGGCACGAGCGTCACGTGCGATGGCGGCAACGCCAGCGTGGAGGCCAGGTGTTCACAAGTGGACGGCGCCACCCCAACCACGGCATCCGCACGCTGCGCGGACCATCGCAACGCCTGTCTGCGATGCCACGCCGACGCATAATACCGACCGCCGTGCATGGTAATGAGGTGCGGCGTTCGCGTGAGGGCACCAACCGCGCCGGCGTACACCGCCATGGTCCATTCATGGGCATGCAGCACATCGATACGCTGGGTGCGGACCCAGCGTGCGAGCTTCCACACCAAGGCCACATCGATGCGGTGCGTGCGATGAATGGGGGGCAGAAACGGCTCGTGGCCGGCGGCGCGTAGCCGCCCACTCAACCACCCTTCACCACCCGCCAACCCAACCGGCAACACATCCACCTGCCGATGCGGGAGCCCCTCCGCTAACGCCAACAGCACAGACTCCGCGCCGCCCGGGCCATCGGATTCGATGAGCTGCGCCACGCGAAGCCGCGACCCATTCGGAGAGACGGGGGCACTCATACAGGTGGTCAGGAGGGAGTAATCACACCAAGAATCCGCGACATCGCGGACAGATTCACCACCAGCTGGATCATGAGCACCACGGTCCACACGGTGGGCGCGCGATGCACACGTGGCACCATCAACAACAGCAGCGGCGTGACCCAGTGCTGCGAGAACAGGAACATCTCCGTCCCGAACACCGCGTGCAAACCGATGTTGAACGCAAGGATGCCAAGGCACCCAAGCCACTGCGCCGTGTGTTCACCCGTTTTGAGCGCGCTCCACGCCAATGCCGCCACCGCAGCAAGCAACCCAAACCCAAGCGCGAATACAAGGAACGGGGGACTGGGGTGCGAAAAGAACACGGCGTGACACTGTGGGAGATCCGCACAGAATCGTAACGGCCGCTCCATCGTCCCGAAGCTCAGCATCGACTGCCCCATGGCCAGTCCCAAGTTCGCGAGATTGCGCAGGATACTCGCCGGCGCCAACGAGACAAAGCTGGTGACGTAACTGCCAACGCCGGCGCGAGCGGCTTCCTCCTGATAGCCCAAGAGCTGAATCGCCAGAAATCCGGAGCCAATGGCCACACCCGCCACCAGGGCCGTCTGCGCCCCTGCCCGCAGCACACTCACGCGCCACGATTCCCCTCCGGTATACCGGCGATGCAGTGCCCGGATGATAAAGAACGCCACCGCATTGGTGATCGTCATGGAAATCAACAGGAACCCAAGCACCGACCACACGAGCATGCGACCATCAGAGCCGGCGCGTACCTGACTGGCGGCGTACCAAAACAACAGCGCCATCAACGCGTTACTGATGGGAAAGGCCTCTGGGATTGTTCCAAAAAGCAGCATGGAGAACGAGCTGGCATACAGCAGGCTTACCAGCACCGCGGTGCGCCGACTCGCGTGCAGCAGCACAACGGTGCGGTACACCGCCAGCGTGGCAATCAGCGTGGCTATCGGCGAGATGGACAGGGCCACATACTCGCGAAAGCGCTCGCGATCCACACCACCGAAAAGGCGGGCGTCAATCACATCCAGCAACCGGATGGGCACCGCGAAGAAGTTCGCCAAGTGCGGATGAATTAATGATCGACGCCCCCACCCGTGCGCCAACGCATTCAGGTTGCTCAGCGGATCGGCATCGAAGAATCCGTCATCGAACGAAAACGCCCCCGCGGTATACCACTCCACCGCAAACCACGCATGCACGCCAAACAGCGCCAGCACACCCATGGCCAGCAGCGCCATGGCCGTGCGGTTGGTCACGGCACTCATTGGATGGCCAGGGACATGGTGGCGGCCACACCCAGCACCATCGCGCCGAATACGCCCACAATGTGCGTGACCCGGTCCTTCGCAGCGAACACCACGGGATCGTCATGCATGTTCCCCCGTTCGGTTTGCAGCCAGAAGCGCCCAAGCCAATACAGCAACAACGGGCAGAGCAGCCACAGCACGGCGGGCGATTTATAGTGGCGCACCACCTCGGGGCTGTTGATGTACAGCGCCAATACCAGCACGGCGCAGTAGCCGGCCGACGTGCCAAGTCCGCCGAGCAAACGGAGGTCCTCACCGATATAGCTGCGGCCGGCGATCCAGATATGTCCGGCACCTACCGACTCACGCACCTCGGTAAACCGCTTCATTAACGCCAGACTGAGAAACAGGAACATCGAAAAGGCCAACAGCCAGAAGGACAGCACCACCTCAATGGCCAGTGCGCCGGCGATGATCCGGATGGTATAAAGCGCCGCCAGCATCACCGCGTCGGCGATCACCACACGCTTCACATAAAACGAATAGGCGAGCGTCATGGCGAGGTACACCAGCAGCGCCACCGTAAACGGCTTTGGCATCACCACGGCGCTGCACACCAGCGCCGACAGGGCAAACCCGGGGGCGAGCACGGCCCCCGTGAGAATGGAGCTGTCACCCGAGGCAAAGGGGCGCGCTCGCTTTCGCCGATGCTGCCGGTCGGCCGCCAGATCCAGCAGGTCATTCACGATGTAGATGGATGACGCACACAAACCGAAAAGCACACACGCCAGCACGGCACGGCCGACGCGCACCGGATCGAAGACGGAGAGCGACGCCACCAGGGGCGCGAAAATCAGGAGGTTCTTGAGCCATTGGTGCAACCGCATAATGCGCGGCAACTGACGCAGCGTCCCCTTGCGGGCAGGGCCCCACACCCGCGCTACCGACAACCCTTCGGCACCCAGCGTCCGTTCGAGTGACGCATTCCCCTCGGCAAGGTGAATCTCACGGCACTGGCGCCACACCGGGAGATCCGCAGCGGAGTCCCCCACATAGTCGAACTGCTTGGCACCATACTGGGTCACCAGCGCGGTGGCCTTGGTGGCGCCCTTGAGATTCACGGTGGCGGTGGTTGCCACCACACCGCTGAAGCACTGCAGATGACTGGCCACCGACTGCGCAATCCGCTCGTGTGCCGCCGTGGCCAGGATGACACGCCGCCCGGCCTGGTGCGACGCGCGAAGCATCTCCAGCAGGGGACCGTGGTACGGGAGGGTGGCCGGATCCGGCACCACCAGGCGCGCCAGCTGCTCTTTGAGGTAGGCGCGGCCGCGCAGCAGCCAGAACGGAAGCCACAGCAGACGCCATGGCATCCCCGCCGCCAACAATATGACCGACTCGGCCAACGTATCCGTGCGCACCAGCGTCCCGTCGAGATCCACACACAACGGGACCTCCGCACCAGGGGGGCGCACTGCTGGTTCCACAATTGCCACGTTCATACGTTCCACAACCTTGACTCATAAGGTGCTACAAGCCTGCCCGTCGGCCACGCTATCTTTCTGGAATCGTCTTTGCGAAAGGCCATATCACCAAAGAATGCAAGGATCAGTCCGTACCGCTTCAACCAGAGCCCCAACCATTGTTTTCCGCTTCGTCTCGCTGAGGCTCGACCTTGCATCATGAGGAGCCAGTCCCCTTGAAGCACCCACGGAATCTGCTCTGCGTGGTCCAGTACGAGGCGAACACCGGATTTGCCTGGAACTACATCGAAGGGCTGTACGCAGGACTGGCCGACTTACTGGTAGGTCACAGTGTGACCACCTACGTGTCATACGCCGCGATGCCGAGCCCTCCCCGTCCGCTTGCCGGCAGCGCCGCGCGGGCCATTGCGCTGGATGTCCGTCTGAACTCGTGGCGCTCAATCCGGTCCACGCTGGGGGCCATCCGGCAACTCGACATCGATACCGTGTACTTCACCGACTTCGGGAGCTGGCACTGGGCGCTCCCCCTGTTGCGGGCGGCCGGTGTGCGCTGGATCGTGGCCCATGACCATACCTCCGGGCACCGTGATCCGCCCACTGGATTGAAGTGGGTACTGAAGTGGATTCGGGCGAGAATCCCGGGCACCAGCGCCGACCGCATTTTGACGGTGAGTGAATTCGTGGCGCGCCGGCAGCGCAACGTGGCGTTGGCACCCGCGCACCGGGTCTTCAGCATCCTCAACGGCCTGTCGCTCCCCGATCTGGACGCACCAAACACCTCGCATCCCCTGCCCGGGGTTAACCCGGAGCGTCCGATCGTCACCTGCGTGTGCCGCGCGGCCCCCGAAAAAGGGGTGGATGTGCTCTTCCGTGCGTTCGACCGGCTGCTGCGTGACTGGCCTAACGGGCAACCACGCCCCGTGTTGGCCTACGTGGGCGATGGGCCAGCGATGCCCGCGCTCACCGCGCTGCGCAACGCGCTATCGTGTGCCACAGATATCCAGATGGTTGGCTACCAGCACGACGTGGGCGCGTTTCTCCGCGCCGCCTCGGTGTGCGTCGTCCCGTCGCTCTGGGAGGATGCGTGTCCACTCGGTGTCTTGGAACCCATGGCTTGGGGGAAACCCGTCATCGCATCAGCTGTGGGTGGCGTACCGGAGGAAATCAACAGTCCGCACGTTGGGGTGCTGGTTCCCAAGGGGGACGAACAGGCGCTGGCAGACGCTATCACCGCGCTGCTGCACGACGAAGCGCGTCGCGTTTCCATCGGCCGCGCCGCGCGGGCACGCATTGCGCACGAACTGAGTCGGGAACACCATCTGGCCGCCATCGCTGCCCACCTCCAGCGCGCTGATACCCACCCCCCCGTGGCGCTGAACAGCCGGTAGGCTGTAGCCACTCGCACATCATGTCATACACAGAGAGAGAGTTGAAGCGATGCTGCTGATTGGAATCCTCACCCTGCAATTCGCCACCCTGGCCCTCGTGGTGGTGCTCTATCGACGCATTCGCCGGAAGCAATTCGATTCCGAGGACCGCGTGGTGGAGCAGCTGAATACCGTGTACACCCAGCTGGAAGCACTGCTCGCCTTACGTGGCGCCCTTGCGCTCAACGACCCCCTGCCCGCCACACGGGGATGGGCCGCCTCTCCGGATTTCCTGGTGCACCTGGTGCGTGAGGCGCGGACACGCCAACCGCAGGTGATCGTGGAGTGCAGCAGCGGCACCTCCACGGTTGTGCTGGCCCGCATGGTGCAAGCCAATGGACACGGGCACGTCTACAGTCTCGAGCACGATGCGCTGTACGCGGCGAAAACGCGACAGGCCCTGGTATCGCATGGACTCGACGCGTTCGCCACCGTCATCGATGCCCCGCTGCGTTCGCACCGCATTGGCAGCAGCACATGGATGTGGTACGACACGTCTGCCCTGCCCCGCGACATCGATATGCTGGTGATTGACGGCCCACCGGCCACCACGCAGGCGCTGGCGCGCTACCCGGCCGTGCCACTGCTGCGCAGCACCATGTCGGCCGCATGCCTGATTGTCCTTGATGATGCCGCGCGTCCGGATGAACAGGCCGCCGTTGCCCGGTGGATTGCCGACGATGGCGTGGAGCTGCACACCGGCTACTACGCGGAAAAGGGGATCGCCGTGCTGGCGCCGCGCACGGTGGCGGTGGGGTAACCGCCTGTACCGGCGGCGTGGTGTCAGCCCGTACCGAAGGACACCCGCCGCCGGCTTCTCCATCCCGCCACGCGTGGCACCGCGCCGGCTGGCGTTTGCATGCGCGCAGGCATTCGCGTCGGCGGTGTGCCCCCCGTGCCATCTGCCGCCGCCATGCGCAGGGCCGCCGCATGCAGGGCGGCCGCCATCCCGATTTGAAACCACACAAAGGGATAAAAGGCCACGGCCATGAAGAAGCCCGCCACCACAAAGCCGATCACGCCTGAATCCAGGGCATAGCTCATTTCGCGTAAGAAGCGCGCACGTTCGCCGAGCGCCGCGAGCACGCGTCGGGTGCGCCGGTTGATGCGCCAAATCGACCCGATGATGACCACAAAGACCGCCAGCCCCACGTAGCCCAGCTGCGAGACCACTTCGATGAAGCTGTTGTGGGACACTTCAACGATGTACTGTCCGGGCGCGATCCAACGCACGTGATCGCCTTCCTTCAGCGGATAGCGATCGCGATAGTAGGCCGCCCAGTTCTCGTAGCCGACACCGAGCGCCGGATGGCTATTGGCCATCTCCAAGCCGCGCTTCCAATACAGGAGACGGGATCGTGACGTCTCATCCTCGCCGGCGGTACGGAACCGCTCTTTCTGGTACTGTGGAATGGCGAACCAGATGATGGGCGTGGCCACCGCCAGCGCGAGCAGCCCGCGCATCTTCCGGCGACTCCGCAGCAGCATCCACAGGCCAATACAGGCCATCGCCAACAGGCCACCACGTGAGCTCGAGCCCACAATCCCCAGCACACCGCTGATCGGCAACAGCGCCAACAGCGCGAGTTTCGGCTTACTCAACATCGGCCGTAAGGCCATGATGGCATGAAGCGAGAGCGGGACATAAATGCACATCTGCAACGCGAACTCACCGGAATTCTGGAACCACCCCGGTGCCCCGCCGGCGCCACCGAATCCCATGAGAAATGAACGCGCCCCGTGCTGACTCATCTTCGTACTCCACAACAAAAAGAAGACGAGAAAGAGATAGAACTTGCGTTGATCCGTCAGGGTGTTCGCCAACAGAAAAAAGACGATCAGCCAGTTGGCCATCACGTCGATCTTGTCGAACGCGATAGACGGGACATACGCCAGCGCACTGCTGAGCAACACCACCACCGCAAAGAGCAGCAGCAACCAGTTGGCGATGGTTTTGGAACGGATAACCAACCCCTCCGCGATGAGCGCGAGGCAGGCAGCGGCAATGGTCAGCTTCGCCCACGGCAGAAACTGCAGTATCGGGTAGATCTGCTGTGGTCGGACATACTCAAAGAACACGTACAAGCACAGCCACTTAAACGACCACGGCTCGGCCCAGAAGGCACGCCAGATCCCCGTGAGCGTTAACGGCAGTGACGACGGGAGTGGACGGGCGGCATACGCCCCCCCGACAGCCCGTGAGGCCAGCACGCGTGCCATATCAGTGCTTCACCGGATGTGCGTGCACATCGTGTGGCGCCTGTTGAGGCGCGCTCCACGACAGCTGCAGCGTGTGCGGCACCCGCGAGATCACCCAGCGGAACTTCCCCGATCGCTCACGGGGGATCTGCTCAACCCGCGCAATGTGCACCGCAACTCCGTCGCCAAGCCGTTCCCGGAGCGCCGCCAGCAGTTGGGATTCGCGACTCGGAGTAAAGGCAGAACCAGCCACCAGATTCACGCGCACCGTGTGCACCGTTTCCTGTATCACCTGCGACTCCGTGATCTCAGGAAATGGCTTGAACGGATGGGTGATGGCCGACGGGGAGAGCCACCGACCGTCGGGCAGCACCACGATATCCTCGGCCTTGGTGGACACGTTCACGATCCGGGGAAAGACGCTGCCGCAGCGGCACGGGGTGCGATCGATAGCCGAGATATCACCCGTACGATAGCGAATCATGGGCATGGCCGTGTTGAACAAGCTCGTGCCAACCAGATAGCCGAATTCCCCGTCGGGCACCGGGTCGCCCTGCGCATTCACCACTTCGGTAATCCCGAACGGCTCCAGGAGGTGCTTCCCCTGATGCTCC
>CANHTA010000047.1 GCA_947463135.1 Gemmatimonadota bacterium | reverse complement strand
CAATATCGTTGTAGACGCGCGTCTCGCGATGATCACGCCACGCCACGCGCGGTGTCGGCGCATCGACCGTGAGTACGTGAATCGTGCGGTCGATCGCGTCATCGCTTTCGCGATCAATCATCAAGGTGCCGGTGGCCGACCACGCGAAGTGCACCACGCGGGTCCGGCTGGAATCGGGGAGCGCCACCGTGGAGAGCGTGCGCGTATGCACATCCAGCAGGCCGATGGTGCGCACTTCGTTGGCCTGTCCCGGCGCACCCCGCCGCAGCGTATTCATCTGCACGGTATCGCCCAGATAATACGGCATGCTGAAGCGCGGCACGCCGCGTCGATCCACCTGATGCACCGCAATCGTGCGCGAATCCGGTGACCAGGCGTACGACGGCGATGGTCCACTCCACGTGGCGCCGCCGATCTCGACATCGCGCCCGTAGTACGTGCCGAGGGCGATCGTACCGATCGGCGCGACGGCCACGTTCGTGGCGCGAATCGGCGCATCACCGGCCAACGGCAGCAACCAGAGATCCCCATCCCGGAGGTACGACACCGTCGCGCCGTCGGGGGAGATCGCGAGTTCGCTCACCTCACCGCGACCGCTCGGCAGTGGCGTCGGCACGCCGGTGGCAATCACCACACGCCAGAGCGAGTCGCCCTGCACGAACACGATGGCGCGGCCGTCGGGCGTCCAGAGGAATTCGCCAACGCGCCCGGTGCTCGCGGCCGGCAGCAGGCGTCGCGGCACGCTGCCGCCGCGGTCCACCAGCCACAGCGAGCGATCGGGGTGCGCTGCATCGCTCCAGAGAAAGGCCACCGCCTTCGAATCGGGCGACCAGCTCGGCGACGACGGCGCGGCACCAGCCAGCGATGGCCCCGCGGTGATTCTCTCGAGAGTGAGCGGAGTACGGGCTGACGTACCCTGTGCCGCGAGAAGGCTGGGGGCGACCGACGCCACGGCCGCGAGGAGTGTCCGGACTATGAGGTGCATAGCCCGAACTTACAGGCTGTCCCGGAAAAAAAGAGGGGCGATCCGGTTGGACCGCCCCCTGTTGCTTACCCGGACAGCACCGGCAGATGCCGGATCTTTTCCTGCCACTCGCGCGGTCCGGTTTCGTGCACGTTGCTCCCCGCGGCATCGACGGCCACGGTGACGGGCATGTTCTCCACCTCGAACTCGTAGATCGCCTCCATACCGAGGTCCTCGAACGCTACCACGCGTGACGCGCGAATCGCTTTCGATACGAGATACGCCGCGCCACCCACCGCCATCAGATACGCGGCCTTGTGCTTGCGAATCGCCTCGAGCCCCACTGGACCACGCTCGGCCTTGCCGATCATCGAGATCAGCCCCGTCTTGGCCAGCATCATTTCGGTGAAGTTGTCCATCCGCGTGGCCGTTGTCGGGCCGGCCGGACCCACGGCTTCATCACGCACGGGATCCACGGGGCCCACGTAGTAGATCACGCGATTGGTGAAGTCGACCCCCTCGGGGAGTCCCTCGCCCTTCGCGAACAGATCGGCGATCCGCTTGTGGGCCGCGTCGCGCCCGGTGAGCAGCTTGCCGCTGAGCAGCAGCCGGTCGCCCGCCGTCCACGTCGCCACGATCTCGGGGGTGAGTGTGTCGAGGTCAACGTGCTTGGCGTTCACATCGGGACGCCAGGTGACATCGGGCCAGTCACTCAGGCTCGGCACCGGCAGCGTGACCGCGCCACTGCCATCAAGGGTGAAGTGCGCGTGCCGGGTGGCGGCGCAGTTCGGGATCATGGCAATCGGCTTCGACGCCGCATGCGTCGGGTAATCGAAGATCTTCACGTCGAGCACCGTGGAGAGCCCCCCCAATCCCTGTGCGCCGATACCGAGCGCGTTGACTTTATCACACAGCTCAATGCGCAGCTCCTCGAGCTTGTTCTGCGGACCCCGCGCCTTGAGCTGCGCCATGTCGATGTGCTCCATGAGCGACTCCTTCGCCATGAGCATCGCCTTCTCGGCCGTGCCGCCAATACCAATGCCCAGCATGCCCGGCGGGCACCAGCCGGCGCCCATGAGCGGTACGGTTTTCATCACCCAGTCCACGATGGAGTCGCTGGGGTTGAGCATGGCGAACTTCGACTTGTTCTCCGAGCCGCCGCCCTTCGCCGCCAGCTTCACCTCCACGGTGTTGCCCGGCACGATCTCGTAGTGCACCACCGCCGGGGTGTTGTCGCGCGTGTTTTTGCGCGTGAACGCCGGGTCGGCCACGATCGACGCCCGCAGCACGTTGTCGGGCTGCAGGTAGGCGCGGCGCACGCCTTCGTTGACCATGTCCTGCACCGACATCGTGGCATCCCAGCGCACGTCCATGCCCACCTTGAGGAACACCACGACAATGCCGGTATCCTGGCAGATCGGGCGATGCCCCTCGGCGCACATGCGCGAGTTGGTGAGGATTTGCGCGATCGCGTCTTTCGCGGCCGGGCTCTGTTCCTTCTCGTAGGCGTCGCCCAGCGCATGGATGTAATCCAGCGGATGGAAGTACGAGATGTGCTGGAGCGCGTCCGCGATGGACTGGATGAAGTCAGCTTGGGAGATGGTCGTCATGCGCCGAAAAATAATCGAGCGCGGCCGGGTGACACCCCCTACGGCCTCTACCGTGCCCCGTCGACCGGCGTGGCCAGCAATCCGTCCAGCCGCGCCCCCCACCGATCGCGGATCCGCGACACATGCTCGGCCGACCCACGCGGCTTCACTTTGCGCCACCGGGGCAGCTGCTGATCCCAGCCGTCCAGCAGCCAACGCGCCCGCGCGCTGTGCGTGCGCTGCTGATGCAGCTGCAACAGCCGTGACAACAACGCGGCGTCGTCATGATCGAGATCGGCCAGCAGCACCATCTCGTGGTTCAACCGGCTCGCAAACGTGTCGGCCTCGTCAAACACATAGGCCACGCCGTTCGACATCCCCGCGCCGAAGTTGCGCCCCGCGCGTCCGAGTACCGCCACCACACCACCGGTCATGTACTCGCAGGCGTGGTTGCCCACCCCCTCCACCACCGCGCACGCACCGGAATTCCGCACGGCGAACCGGTCGCCGGCCTGCCCCGCCGCACAGAGCACGCCGTCGGTGGCTCCGTACAGCACCGTGTTGCCGATGATCATGTTCAAGTGACTCGCGCCACGATATCGCGCATCGCGGAACGGACGCACACTGATCTCGGCGCCGTTCAAACCCTTGCCCACGTAGTCGTTGGCCTCTCCCTCGAGCGAGAGGCGCATGCCACGCAGTGCGAAGGCGCCGAAACTCTGCCCCGCGCTGCCGCGGAATTCGGCGTGCAGCGTGCCATCGGGCAAGCCCGCGTCACCGAAGCGCTCGGCCAGGGCACCGGCCACACGCCCGCCCACCGTGAGGTGGTGATTGCGAATGGCGTACGCGCCCTGGAACCCCGCACCCGTCGCGATCGTGGCCGCGGCATCGCGCAGGATGTGGGCATCGAGCGACTCGTTGCCGTGCCGCTCGTTCCGCACCAGCGTGCGACGGCGCGCCTCGTCGTTCCGGCGCGGCGGTGACAGCACCATTGACAGATCCAACATCGCCGAGCGCGGCAGCTCCGGTCGTTCGGCACGCTGGAGCAGCTCCACCCGGCCAATGATGTCGTCGAGCGATCGGGCACCGAGCAGCGCGAGCTCGGTGCGGACATCCTCGGCCATGCGCGAGAAGAAACCGATCACCTGTTCCGGTGTGCCACGGAACTTCGCGCGCAAATCTTCCCGCTGGGTCGCGATCCCGGTGGGGCAGGTGTTCAGGTGACACTGGCGCGCCATATCGCACCCCATGGCCACCAGCGGCGCAGTGCCGAACCCATAGGATTCCGCGCCCAGCAGCGCCGCAATGATCACATCGCGCCCGGTACGCAGGCCACCGTCGACGCGCACCTCGACCCGGTGCCGCAGGCCGTTCTCGATCAGCACCTGCTGCGCCTCGGCCAGGCCCAACTCCCACGGCGCACCCGCATGCTTGATGCTCGACAGCGGCGAGGCGCCGGTGCCGCCGGCATGTCCGGCGATGAGCACATAGTCGGCGAAGGCCTTCGCCACGCCAGCAGCGACGGTGCCCACGCCCGACGAGGCTACCAGCTTCACACCGACACGCGCCCGTGGATTCACCGTCTTGAGATCGTGCACCAGCTGGGCGAGATCCTCGATGGAGTAGATGTCGTGGTGCGGCGGCGGGGAGATCAACGTCACCCCGGGTGTGGAATGCCGGAGACGCGCGATCAAATCCGTCACCTTGAAGCCCGGCAACTGCCCGCCTTCGCCCGGCTTCGCCCCCTGGACGATCTTGATCTCGATCTCTTCGGCACGCACCAGATACTCCGTGGTCACCCCGAAGCGCGCGGAGGCCACCTGCTTGATGCGACTGTCCGCGCGCTCGCTGGCGGGGCGCGTGTACAACTCGGGATCCTCGCCGCCCTCACCGGAGTTCGAGCGCGCCTGCATCCGGTTCATCGCGATCGAAATCGTTTCATGCGCCTCCGGTGACAACGAACCGAGCGACATCGCCGACGAAATGAACCGCGCGCGGATCGCCTCCATCGGTTCGACCTCGTCGAGCGCGATGGGCGTCACCTCACGAAGCGCGAGCAGATCGCGTACGGTCGCCGGCATCGTACCCTGGGCACGCTCGGCGAAGGTGCGCCACGCGTTCTCGGCACTCGCGGCGCCAACGCCGACGGCCCGAGAGGCCCGGGCGCTGCCCACCGCCTGCTGCAGGGCCAGTACCGTCTGCGGCGCCCACCCGTGCTGCTCGCCTTCCTTGCGGAAGCGCACGCGTCCGAAGTCGGGCAGGGCCGACGAGGCGAGATTGTCCGGGCCATACGCCCGACGATGCCGGAGCAGCACGTCTTCCGACAGCTCACGCATCGTGAGCCCGCCCAGCGCCGACGTGGTGCCGGCGAAGCTGCGATCGATGACGTCGGCTCCCAGACCGATCGCGTCGAACGTTTGCGCACCGCAGTACGACGCCAGCGTGGAGATCCCCATCTTGGCCAGCACCTTCAGCAAGCCCTTCTCGACCGCCGCGCGATAGCGCGACTGCGCCAGCGCAGGTCCGGGCCGCTCGGCGTCGGCGTCGGTGCGCCCGTGGGCCGCCTCGGCAAACAGCGTGGCCACCGTTTCCATGGCCAACCACGGATGCACCGCCTCCGCACCGTAGCCCACGAGCGTGGCCACGTGATGCTGCTCCATCGCGTCGCCCGCTTCCACGACGAGCCCGACGCGCGCGCGCAGTCCGGCGCGCACGAGATGCTGTCGCACCGCCCCCACGGCCAGCAGCGCCGGAATCGGCGCCCGCTCGGCGCTCATCTTGCGGTCGCTGATCACGAGCAACCGGGCGCCCTTGCGCGCCGCCACTTCGGCCCGACGACAGAGCGTGTCGAGGGCCGCCTCCAACGCTTCCGGACGCGAATGTCCGTCGTACGTGGCGTCGATCGTCGCACAGGGGAAGCCGGGGAACGAACGCAGCGCCGACATCTCCTCCGGCAGCAGCACCGGATGCTCGATGCGTAGCATCTGCGCGTAGGCCGGCTTCTCCACCAGCGGCGACCCGCGGCGGCCGAGGTGCATGCGCAACGACATCACCATCGACTCACGTAGCGAGTCCATGGGAGGATTGGTGACCTGCGCGAACCGCTGACGGAAATACGAGTACAGCGGCGGCGCGCTCGGGGACATCACGGCCAGCGGGGCGTCATCGCCCATGCTGTACACCACTTCGGCGGCGGTCGTGGCCATCGGCTCGAGCACGAGCCGCAGATCCTCGTGGCTGTACCCGAACGCCAGCTGCGTCGCGCGCAGCAGATCGCTGCTGCGCACCAGCGGTTCGGTGCCGTCGCTGGTGGGGAGCGTCGACATGGCCTGCGCGATCCACTTCGCATACGGACGACGCGTGGCGACTTCGCGCTTGGCGGCGAGGTTGCGCACGATGCGCTTGCCCGCGGTGTCCACCAGAAACACGCCGCCGGGACCGAGCTTGCCCGTTTCCACGACATCACGCGGATCGAAATCCACGATGCCCACTTCGGAGCCGGCCGATACCATGCCGTCGGCGCGGATTTTGTAGCGGCAGGGGCGCAAACCGTTCCGGTCGAGGGAGACAGCCACCTGGATGCCGTCGCTGTACGCCAGCGCCGCCGGGCCGTCCCATGGCTCGATCACGCACTGGTGGTACTCGTAGAAGGCTTTCACCACCGGTTCGACGTCGGGATATTTCTCCCAGGCCTGCGGCACCAGCATCATCGTGGCGTGAACCGGCGAGCGTCCGGCGCGCACGAGGAGCTCCAACGCATTGTCGAGACTCGCTGAATCGCTGCCGCGCGGCCGGATCGGATCGCGCACGCGTTCGGCCAGATCACCAAACGCCGGCGCCTCGAGCAGGGAGCCGCGCATCGCCATCCCGTTGCGATTGCCCCACAGCGTGTTGATCTCGCCGTTGTGCGCCAGCATGCGGAACGGCTGCGCCAGATCCCACCGTGGCATCGTGTTCGTGGCGTAGCGCTCGTGAAACACGGCGATGGCGCTTTCGAACGCGGCGTCGCGCAGGTCGGGGAAAAAGTCGCCGAGCTGTCCACCGGTGAGGAGTCCCTTGTACACCACCGTGCGGCACGACAGCGAGCAGATGTAGAACGGATCGGTGCCACGGGCGAGCGCCCGGTGTTCCATCTCGCGTCGGGCGAGGTACAGCTGCCGTTCCCACGCGTCGTCGTCACTGCCGGCGGGCCGACTGATCAGCACCTGACGGATCGCCGGCATCGAGGCGCGCGCGGATGGCCCCAGCACCTCCGGGCGCACGGGCACATCGCGCCAGCCAAGGACGGGGAGCCCGTCGGCGAGGAGCACGTCGGCGATGAGCGCGGTCGCGTCCTGCTGTGCCACCGGCTCGGCGGGGAGGAAGCACATCCCCACCGCAATGGCGGCATCGGCCGGCAGGTGCACCCCCAGGCGCGAGGCGGCCAGGATGAAGAGACGCCGCGGAATCTGCGTCATGACGCCCGCGCCGTCGGCCGAGCTATCGGTGGACGACGCCCCGCGGTGCGCGAGCCGGGCCGAGGCCTCGAGCGCGAGCGTCACCACTTCGTGCGTGCGTTCGCCGCTCTGGCGGGCAATGAAGCCGACGCCGCAGGCATCGCGCGGGCCGTAGGCGGAGCCGGCGTCCTCCGTGAACAGGGTGCCGCTGGCGTGGTACGCGCTCATGAAACGGGGCTTCCTTCGGGCTTCGCGTAAAGGGTGGACACGAAAAAACTGGATGGTTACGGCGGTGCGTGGCACGCACGACGTTGCCGAATGCCGCGACGATCCTCCGCGAAGGTCGACGAAGGCATTACGGTAGAATCGGGGGTACCGTTGGCCCGACCAGGGGAAGGAATGCCGCCCCGGGCACGAATGTGGGACACGGTGCAGAACGGGGGAGCCGAGCGTGGTGCCAACGCCGTTGGCGCGTTATAGTCTGGCCACCCACCATGCAACCTGACCTTCCGCGTACCGACGTGGCGAATGCCGAGGTCCTGCTCTGGCAAACAGGATATCGGCTCGCGCTCGCGCTCCTCGCCGGCATCATTGCGGTGGGGCTGCGCAGCGCGGGCATTCTGACGCTGTCGTCGGTGGCCTCGGTTGCTGTTGGTCCCGACGCCGCCAATGCGGTCCTTGGTCTCGTGGCCACGATGTACGTCGCGCTGGTGCTGGTGATCCGCGCCCTTGTCCAGCGCACACGGACGGCTGGTCGTTCGGTGTCCACCCTCATGGTTGTTGCCGACCTCGTGGTGGTGTTCCTGCTGGTCTTCCTGCTCGCCGAGCCCACGAACTACCATCGCGGCTTACTGTTGGCGCTCTTTTCGCTCCAGCTCACGCATGTCTACTTCGGGCGCGCACCGGCGCTGCTGATGTTGGTTGCCATCGCCGCGGCCTTTCTGCTCATTCACGACATCGCGCAGCGCTACACCACGGTGGTGTCATGGCCTGAGGCGCTCACGACGCTCGGGCTGTTCGGATTGGGGGCGCTGCTGGTTATTCGCGTGCAAAGTGGGCTCCACGCGAGACTTGGCGCCTTGGTGGCGATCTTCGCGCGGGCAGAGGAGGGGGATTTCACGTACGCGTACGATGTGGCAGCCGATACCACGCCGGACGCGATTACCGCGGTGGGGCGCGCGTACAACCGGATGCGGGCACAGCTGGCCACGATTGTCCAAACCGATCCCCTCTCGGGCTGCTACAACCGACGCGGTTTCGAGCAGCAGTACCGCCGTGAACTGGCACGCGCCGCGCGCACCCACACGCATCTCTCGCTGCTCGCGATCGACCTCGACTTTTTCAAGGTGGTGAACGACACCCACGGGCATCTGGTGGGGGACCACGTCATCACACAAACCGGTGCGCTGCTGCGTGCCAGCGCGCGGACCGATGACATTGTGGCCCGCATCGGCGGTGAGGAATTCGTCATTCTTGCCCCCAATACCGCAAGCCACGGGGCTGAGCAGCTCGCGGAGCGCGTGCTGGACGCCTTCCGGAGTCGTCGCTTCGGTGAGCCCAAGGCGGAGGTCGCCATCACCGTGAGCGTGGGGGTGGTGTCGGAAGCGGTCTCCGATGAGTCCATCGCCGAAGCGCTGCGTTCGCGCGCGGACGAGGCGTTGTACGCGGCCAAGCGTGGCGGTCGCAATCGGATGGTGGTGTGGTCGCACGGCCTCGACACCTGGCGCGTCCCCTCAACGGGCGCCGAGGAACCGGCCGCTACACCCTGACACGCGACCGGCGTTTACCGCACGGTCATCGTGCCTTCGCTCACGAGCACCGTGGCTCCGCCCACGCGCACGGCGTCAATCACTCCGCTGCGCTTGTGCGCCTCAATGTGCAGCCTGCTGGGGCGGCCCATTTCCACGCCCTGTGCCACCTCCCACGTGAGCAGCCCGTCGCGCGGTGTGCGCTGCGCGAGGTAGCCGGCCAGGCACGCGTTGGCCGATCCGGTGGCCGGGTCCTCCGGGACCGTTGAACCCGGGACAAACACCCGCGCATGGATATCGCAACCGCGGACATGCACCGGTAAGCGCGCGTCTCGTGCCGCGCCGCCTTCACGCGCCATCGCAAACACCATCGGCCACGCCGCCCAGCGCCCCTTCAGCACGGTCTCCCACACGTCAGGGCGCAAGCGTGCGCGCTCCACGGCCTCAACACTGGTCAGCGCAATGAGCTGAAAGGGGAGTCCACAGCTCACACCCGTGGGCGCATGCGCGCCGCCCACCAGATCGGACGCCGACAACGACAGCATCTGGGCCAACGCCTCATGATCGGACACCTCCACGCGCTCCTCCGGCAATTGCGCCGTGGTGAGTTGCGCGTGAACAGGAACGCCGTTGGCAATCGTAACCCGCACCGGCACCGGGCCCACATTCTCCTCAAGCACCAGCGTCATCTCATTCCCAACCGCCGGCACCTCACCACTGGCCACCAGCACATGGGCCGTGCCAATGGTGGGATGCCCGGCAAAGGGGACTTCAAGCTCCGGCGTAAAGATGCGCACGCGCCGGGTATGCGACGGATTATCCGGCGCATACACGAAGGTGGTCTCCGCGTAGTTGAACTCCCGCGTAATAGCCAACAACGTCTCGGTGGGCAGCCCCTCGGCGCCAAACACCACGGCAAGCTGGTTACCGGTGAACGGAACTGATGTAAAGACGTCGGCGGTGATGAAGCGGAGGGTGCGCATAAGGGCTGGGAGGGGAAAAACAGTACGGGGTACGGAGTATGGGGTAAGGAGTACGGAGTACGGGGTAAGGGGTCGCGGTCTACTCCCTACCCCGTACCCCGTACCCCCTACTTCGCCGTTACCCAAGAAACGGATACTTCCAATCCAGCGGACTCGAAAACGTTTCCTTGATGTTCCGCGCACTGACCCAGCGCATGAGGTTGAGCTTCGAACCGGCCTTGTCGTTGGTGCCCGAGCCGCGTGCGCCGCCAAAGGGCTGCTGGCCTACCACGGCTCCGGTTGGTTTGTCGTTGATATACAAATTGCCCGCGCTCTGGCGCAGCACACTCATGGCCTCGCGCACCGCACCGCGGTCGCGCGAGAAGATCGCGCCCGTGAGGGCATACGGTGACGTGGTGTCCACCAGCGTCAGCGTCTCACGCCATGCCGCGTCGTCGTACGGGTGCACCGTGATGATCGGACCAAACAGCTCCTCGCACAACATGCGGTGCGCCGGGTCATCGGTTTCCACGATCGTCGGCTCAATGAACCAGCCCTTCGAATCGTCATAGCCGCCACCGGCCACGATGGTCGCTGACGTCTTCGCGTCATCGAGATACCCCTTGAGGCGAGTAAACGCCTTCCGGTCGATCACCGCCGCCACAAAGTTGGAGAAGTCCCGCACATCTCCCTGCTTCATCTCGGCCATCATGGCAACACAGCGGGCCTTCACATCGGGCCACATCGATTTCGGCACATAGGCGCGGCTGGCGGCCGAACACTTTTGCCCCTGATACTCGAAGGCGCCGCGCACAATGCCCACGGCCACCGCCTGCGGGTCGGCGCTCGGGTGCACCACGATGAAATCCTTGCCTCCCGTTTCGCCCACAATACGCGGGTACGACTTGTACGTGCCCATGTTGGAGCCGATCGTCTTCCACATGCTGTTGAACACGCCCGTGGAGCCGGTGAAGTGCACGCCGGCCAGATCACGGTGCGCTAAGACGATGTCGGAAATCATCCCGGCGTCCCCGGGGATGAAATTGATCACGCCCGGCGGCAGTCCGGCCTCCTCCAGCAGCTGCATGGTGTACCACGAGGAGAGCAACGCCGTGGCCGACGGCTTCCAGATCACCACGTTCCCCATCATGGCCGGCGCACTGGGGAGATTGCCGCCGATCGCGGTGAAGTTGAACGGCGTGACCGCGTACACGAACCCTTCCAGCGGACGATAGTCCAGCTGATTCCACATCGTGTGGTCGGACAACGGCTGTTCGCTGTACAACTCCTGCGCGAACTGCACATTGAAGCGCCAGAAATCGATCATTTCGCAGGCGGCGTCGATCTCCGCCTGATGCACGGTTTTCGCCTGGCCGAGCATCGTGGCCGCGTTGATCGTATCGCGCCAGGTCGTGGTGAGCAGCTCGGCGGCGCGCAGGAACACCGCTGCGCGATCTTCCCAGCGCCAGCTCGCCCATTCGGCCGAGGCCGCCGCGCTCGCGGCGATCGCCTCGTGCACCAGCGCCGGCGTGGCTTTGTGATAGGTGGCCAGCACATGGTGGTGATCACACGGCATCGTCACGGTGCCCATGTCGCCGGTATGAATCCGGCGCCCACCGATCACGAGGGGGATCTCCACCTGTTCGGCCGCCATGCGGTCGAGCCGGAGCTTCAGGTTTTTCGTTTCAACAGACGACGGGGTGTAGCTGCGGACGGGCTCGTTCACAGCAACCGGCACGCGACGCGTGCCATCGAAGGCGGCAAAGGACATCAGACGGTCTCCGCGAGGGCAGGATGAAGGAAAGGGAAAGCTAGCGTCGAGCGGATCTTGCAGTACCCTTCGCGTATGGTCTTGCGTCCCGTCCGTCCGTCCGAAGGCTCCACGGTGCCTCGAACCCGTGTTTGCGTGTCGGTCCCCCTCGTGCTCGTGCTCCTCAGCGCAGCCTGTGAGCGCCCCGCCGTGAGCTGGGCAGACCCGGAACCCGTGGCGACCACCTTCCCGTCGCCACTGCGCTATCCGCCGTATGTGGCCACCGACTCCTCGTTGGCGGCCAACTCGCCGTATGCCGACTTCCTGCTCACGCAGGACCGGTGGCGCGAGGCCGGCGGCGCGACGCTGCTGGAGCCGGCCGTAGCGGCCATGCCGGAGTCGGGGGAGTCGCTCGCTGCCCCCTCCGCACTCCCACCCGTCCACACCGCGCCCGCGCCGCTCACGTCGCTGGGGGCTGGTGACACCCCCACCGACTCGGCGCAGTGTGCCCGCTCCCTGCGTGTGGCGTCGGCCGGTGCGCGCGGCGAGGTGGCAGTGTGGTGGAGTCGCGGCAACGGAGGGCGCGTGCGCCTGGTGGCGGCGTGGCGGGATCGTCTGGTGCGCCCCGCTGCCGATTCGGGTGCGGGTGGCATGTCTGGCGCCGGTGACGGGGAGGCGGCCACGGCGTGGCGCGGGCCGATTGTGGTGGATTCCCTCGATCAGGGCCCCGGCGATGCGCAGGCGGCCGATCGGGGGGCCTACGGCTGCGCACGGCCCGCTCCCAGTGTCGTGGTGGACACGATGCACGGATATGTGCATGTCGCCTACGCGCTCACCGGCCCCGAAGGCCCGGGAGTGTTCTACGCGCATCAGATGGACCCGCGTGCGCTCTTTGAGCCCCCCGTGGCGATCCTGTACGGTGACCGCCTCGGCGACGCCCGTGTGGCGGTTGACGGGGACGTCGTGGCGGTGGTGTATGAGGATCCCAATAGTGCACCGGGACGCCGGAAGATCGGCCTCGCCGTCTCACGGACCTCGGGCCATCTCTTCGAAAACCGTCTCACCGCCAGTGGGGCAACGGCCAATGCCCGTGATCCCTACGTGGTGGTGCGTGGACGCGCCGTCGTAGTGGGGTGGAGTGAAACCGCCGACGCCTCGGACGCCACGTTCCGCTGGCGCCGCGCTCGCGTGGCCCGTTAATCGCACCCTGACTCTTTTTTGCGGAGCTGATGGTATGGCGTTGCTCTTTGGTGCGCACTGCGTTGATACCGGTGGGATCCCGATGGCCGTGCGCCGTGCCGGGAACGCCGACATGCAGGCGCTGCAGATTTTCAGTGCGATTCCCAAGTTTTACAACGACAAAGTTGGGGTGAAGCCCGACCGGGTGGCGCGGTATCGGGAGGCGCTGGTCGCAGCCCGCATTCAGCCGGAGCATGTGCTGGTGCATGCGGCGTACGTGATCAACTGTGCCACGCCCGACCCCGAGAAGTGGGAGCGTGCCGCCGCCGCTCTGGCCAAGGAATTCGAGCGCTCAACGGCGCTCGGGGTGGCTGGCGTCTGCTTTCACCCCGGGGCTGCCACCGACGGGGACCGCGAGGGGGCGATCGCCAGGGTGTCCGAGGCCATGCGCCGCGCGCTCGCGGCGGTCCCCACGAGCCATACGCGTTTGCTCATCGAGAATACGGCGGGTGCGGGCACCACCATGGGACGGACCCCGGAGGAGATCGGTGCCATGCTGGCCGGCATTCCTGCCGCCGATCGGGCGCGTACCGGCTACGGTCTCGATACCTGCCACTTGTTCGCGTCGGGATATCCCATTGCCGCCTCGCGAGCCGAGCTCACGCAGGTGCTCGACGCCTTTGAAGCGGCGACCGGTGAGCCACCGGCGTTCTTTCACCTCAATGACAGCGAAGGCGCACTGGGTTCGAATCGGGATCGACACGCCCTGATTGGCGAAGGACTGATCGGCGCCGACGCCTTCGGTTGGCTCTTGCACGATCGCCGCGCACAGGATGTCCCGCTGATTTTGGAAACGCCGCAGGAGCAGGCCACGCCCGCGGACGATGACGACCGCCCTGATCCATGGGATGTCCGGTCCATGGCGCTGCTGCGGGCGCTGGCGGCCGACGCCCCGCGCGGATGACCGTCGTGGCTACCACCGCTCGGTGCTGAAGCGCTCGCCGCTGAAGCGTTCGCCGCGGTGGGCGCTGCTCGCCCTGGCGAGTATAACCCTGCTTTCCTGCAACGATCGCCTGCCCGCGTCCCAGGGGGGGACCCGCGTGCGGCCTCGCGTGCTGTCGCCCCCCGCCGTGCGCGATGCATCGCTCGCCGTATCGCGCGCGCGGAGCGATTCGCCAACTCATCATCGTGAGGTGCGGCTACGCGTGGACAGTGCGGTAACGCTGGCCGGGGAATTCGCGTGGCCCAACGTGACCGGGGCAGCGCCCACGCCAGCGGTGTTGTTGCTGAGCGGATCGGGTGCGCAAACCCGCGACGGCGCACGCGCCGAACTGCCTGGCTATTACCCTTTCACCGATCTCGCCGACACGTTGGTGGCCGCGGGCTTTGCCGTCTTGCGGCTTGATGACCGCGGCGTGGGTGCGTCCACGGGATCGCCATCGGGTGCCACGACGGAGGAGTTGGCGCGCGATGCGAGCGCCGCAGTGGCGTGGCTCCGTGGGCAGCCGGGCGTGGATCCTGCCCGCATTGCGTTGGTTGGCCACAGCGAGGGTGCCCTCGTGGCGTTACTCGCGGCCCGCCGCGATCCCCAGCTGTGGGCGCTCGGGCTGTTGGCGGCCGCGTCACGCCCCGGGCGTGAAATCGCACGGTGGCAGCGGGCGACGCTTGTGGCGAGCGATGTGAATACCTGGGCGCCCACGGAGCGCAACGCCGTGCTGGCGCGCGCTGAGGTGGAGGCCGAGGCGGTCGCGACGACGGATCGGTGGCTCCGCACCTGGTTCGCGTTGGACCCGCGCCGCATTGCGCGCGATGTCTCCCAACCCACCCTTGTGGTTCATGGGGAGAATGACCGGCAGGTCCCCGCTGAGCAGGCGGATGAGCTCGCGGCCGTCCTGCCCGATGCGCGCGCGGTGCGGTTGCCCCATCTCAATCATCTCCTCCTCACCGACTTCGACGGCGATCCGCGCGGCTATGTCCGCCTCACCACGCGTCGTGTATCCGGCGACGTGCAGCGCACCCTCGTCACCTTCCTCACGGCGTTGAACGGCTCTCCGCCGTTCTCCGAGGGGAATCGCACGCAAAAAAACCGCTAAAATCGACAAGAAGTCCGCGGTTCAGAGGGAAAAACGTGAAAGGCACTATTGCGCGATACACGCGTGATTGTAGTTTTTGCCGTCCGCCGAGACGTAACCGCGTCTTCGCGAGATCTGTCGAGAGCGGGATTGCTCGACGCGACCCGACTGGTCACCACCTCAGGAGACACCATGGCCGCTGCGAAGAAGTCTGCGAAGAAAGCTGCAAAGAAGGCTGCCCCGAAGAAGGCTGCTGCGAAGAAGGCGCCTGCGAAGAAGGCTGCCGCCAAGAAGGCCCCGGCGAAGAAGGCCGCTCCGGCCAAGAAGGCGCCGGCCAAGAAGGCCCCGGCCAAGAAGGCCGCCAAGCGTACGCCGAATGCGGCGTTCATGAAGGCCCTCACGCCCAGCAGTGAGCTTGCCGCCGTTGTTGGCGAGAAGCCGCTTCCGCGCACGGAAGTGGTGAAGAAGCTGTGGGCGTACATCAAGAAGCACGGCCTGCAGGACACCAAGAACAAGCGGAACATCAATGCCGACGACAAGCTGAAGGCCGTCTTCGGTGGCAAGAAGTCCGTCAGCATGTTCGAGATGACCTCGCTCGTGTCCAAGCACCTGTCGTAACGCACGACGGTCTGCTGCGTATGTTGAAGGGGCGCGTCCCAGCTGGGCGCGCCCCTTTGATCTAGTCCGTCCCCGACTTCTTAACCGTATCGTCCGTGGCCTCGAAACGCAGTCCGTCGACCAGCAGCACCGATCGCAAGAGTGTGGCGAACCTCCGTACCGGCAAGTCGTCCGGGGCCGGCGGCGTGTCCACGCTCTGGGAAAATGTCAAAGCCGTGCTGGTCACGCTGGCCATTTTCCTCGCCATCCGCACGTTTCTGATCGAGGCGTTCCGCATCCCCTCGGGGAGCATGATCCCCACCCTGTTGGTGGGGGATTGGCTCTTCGTGAACAAGCTGGCGTACGGGCCGCACGTCCCCTTTACCAACATCAATCTGCCGGGCTACGACGATCCCGAGCGCGGCGACGTGATCGTGTTTGTCTCGCCCAACCAGGTTGATCAGCCCGACGATCCCAACCCCATTCTGGTGAAGCGCCTGGTCGCCGTGGGTGGGGATACGGTGTGGATGCGCGGCGGCGTGTTCCATGTGAACGGCATGGCGCAGCGCCAGCCCTTTCCCGCCTCCGAGAACCCCAAGGGCGACGGCGGCTTCTCGCATCCGCTCTTCAGTTGGCAGCGCCCCTTCGAGGTGCGTGGCACGCGGGCCGGCGATCCACCGGCTTCGCCCACCCTCGACGATTGGGGACCGCTCGTGGTCCCCGCCGACTATCTGTTCATGCTCGGCGATAATCGCTACGACTCCAAAGACGGCCGCTATTGGGGGTTCGTCCCCCGCGAAAATGTGCGGGGCCGTCCGGTGTTTGTGTACTACACCTACAACGCCGACCAAAGCGTGCGTCCATTGCCGTTCCTTACGGATATCCGATGGGGCCGCATCGGTACCATCATCCGCTAATGCGCACCGTCTGGCAGCGCCGCCTCGCCGCGTGCCTGTTGGTGGTGGGCAGCGGCGTCGCTGGCGGCGCGGCGGTGGCGACGGCGCAACCGGGCGCCGGGCCGGTTCTCCGACAGGGCACGGTCCGGACCGACACCTTCTGGTCGCCATCCCTCGGGGTGAAGAAAGCGCTGGTGGTGTATCTGCCGCCCTCGTATCACACCAACACGCGGGCCCGCTATCCGCTCCTCGTGTACCTCCACGGACGCACCGGTAACGAACGGAATTGGGTGGACGCCGGCCGGTTGGACCGCACCATGGATTCACTGGTGCACGCCGGTGCCCCCGAAGCCATTATCGCCATGCCCGACGGCGATGACGGCTGGTATGCCACCTGGAACCAGCTGGGTGATGCGGCCGCCTGCCGCGCCGATACGGTGCGACGGGAGCCCGCGGAGCGCTTCTGTGTGCCGTGGACCCGCTACGATGACTACATCGCCCGCGATCTCGTGTCGTATCTCGATGGCCACTATCGCACCATCGCCTTGCGGGCACATCGGGGAATTGGCGGACTCAGTATGGGTGGATATGGCGCCATGACCTTGGCGTTACAGTATCCCGACGTGTTTGCGGCGGCGGCGAGTCACTCCGGGGTGCTCTCGCCGCGCTATCTCGGTCCCACCCCCTACGCGTCCCCCCCACGCTACGCCAATACCACGGCCGAATTGCAGGCCGCTGCACGCACGCTGTGGTCCGATTTGCGGTGGGTCATGGGGAAGGACACCATCGGGTGGAATGCGCGTGATCCCGGACGCATGGCGCAGCGGCTTCAGTCCCGCGCCGCCGCTGGTCAGCTACGCCTCCCACAGCTGATGTTCGACGTGGGGGTGGACGACGCCTACGTCAACCAGAATCGGGATCTGCATGCCACCCTCCTGCAACTGGGCATCGCACACCAGTACGCGGAGTGGCCCGGGGGGCACAGCTGGCGGTATTGGCAATCGCATCTCCCCGAAAGCCTGCAGTTTCTGCTCCAACAGCTTGCCGGCCGCTAGCAAGGCTGGCGCCGGTCGGTACACGGCGTAGCTTGCCAGCATGGTCCGCTTCTTTCCGAAGGATGTCATTGCCTGGGGCGACGAGCGCCTGCACCCGCTGCGCGCCTTCGCCATCCGTACGGTGGAGCCGGCGGGAATCACAGGGGTCGTCCTCCGGCTGTGGCGCGCGCTGCTGCTGGCGAGCACCAGCTGGATGGTGGTTGTGGGCGGCCTGGTGGTTGGGGTGCTGTTCCTCTGCGGCATGCTCACCTGGCACCTCGGGAATTTTCCCATCAAGCGATGGCCGTCGCGCGTGGCGCTCTTTGTGGCCATCGAAGTCTTCGCGGAGATGGGCACCAGCTCGTTGCTCATCGCGGTCGCGCGGGAGCGCGTCGGTTCGCGGGTAGCCGGCTGGGCCGATTGGTGGCCCATGGCGGGACAAACACTCCTCGAGCGCGTCGCCGTGGTCGCGCTCTTCGTGCTGGTGCTGGCTGCCAGCGTGCAACTGGTCCGACGCATCATGGAACAGCGCGACGCGTCCTCCCGCCGCGTCTAACCCCATGGCTGGTGCCTGCGCTCTGGCATGGCCGGCCGTTCTTCACCTATCACTCCACTCCCGTGCGCGCTCTCGTCACCCTGTTGCTCGCGGTCGCATCAACGACCATCCCCGCCAACGCCCCACTCTTCGCGCAGCCGGTGGTCACGCCGGCAACCCCGGGCGCCCGGAGCTCCGGCTCTTCGGCGGCTGACACGCTCCGCCCCTTCGGGACGCTCCGGGAGCAGGCGTTTCAGCAGCAGCAGTGGTTTGAACTGCGTATGGAGCGCACCCTCCCCGCGTTAATGCGTCGCGAGGGGATCGACATGTGGGTGGTACCCATGCGCGAGTACAACGAAGACCCGGTGTTTACCGCCATTACCTCACCCACCACCTTCGCCGCCCGCCGCCGCACGATTTATGTGTTTTTCGACCGCGGCGCCGCCGGCATTGAACGGATCGCGCTCGGTGGGACCTCACAGGGCAACGTGTTCAAAGCCGTGCGCAGCATGAAGGCGGTGTCGGCGCCCGCCGCCGGCAGTCGCTCAAACGATCGGCAGGCCGAGCTCTGGGGCGATGAACAGTGGAGCATCCTGAAGCAGGTGATTGAAGAGCGGAAGCCAAACAAAATTGCGGTCAACACGTCACGCACCTTTGCCTTTGCCGATGGCCTGGCCAGTGGAGAGCGTGATGGCATGCTGCAGGCCATCGGTCCCCAATGGGCGGCCAAGGTTGTCCCCGCGGAGGCGCTGGCCGTAGACCTGATTGCGTCGCGTCAGCCGGAAGAAGAAGCCATGTTCCGCGAGCTCAATCGCGTGGCGTGGGAGATCATTCAGGAAGCCTTCTCAAACAAGGTGATCACGCCTGGTGTGACCAAGGCCGACGACGTGCTCTGGTGGATGCGCCAGCGCGTCAATGACCTCGGACTCTCCACCTGGTTTCAACCCAGCGTGGAGGTTCAACGGCAATTTGGCAGTCCGGAGCTGGTGGGCGTGAATCCCACCATTCTCAAAGGCGACCTGCT
>CANHTA010000046.1 GCA_947463135.1 Gemmatimonadota bacterium | reverse complement strand
GTTAGGGCTCTACATCGCCCGCCGCCTCGCCACCATGCTGGGCGCACGCATCGAGGTGATGTCGCGCCCCGGCGAAGGGTCGGTGTTCACCCTGGTGGTGCCCGCGACGCACTGAGCCCACACGACCTGCGCCGGTCACCTGTGTGTTCGGGAACCCGCCATTACATTCGAACGCTATGACCGCTGCCATCACGAGCGTTTTCAACGACGGCATTTTTGCCGAACAATTCGAGCGTTATCGTCGCGACCCCGCCAGTGTGGACGAGACGTGGCGCCAGTATTTCCGCATCGCCGAGTCGCTGTTCGGCCAGCCCGCCGAAGCGGGACCGACCACGGGGGCGCCAGCGCATGGGGGGGCAGCCGACGCGGCGCCAGCCGGGACGGCCACGTATGACGTGGCGTTCCTGCGCAAAGTCGCCGCCGCGGCCTCCCTGCAGCACGCCATTCGCAGCTACGGGCACTACGCGGTGCAACTCGATCCGCTGGGCACACCGCCGCCGGGCGCTGAGGATCTCACACCCGCCTATTGGGGGCTCACGGAGGAGGATCTGCGCGCGATCCCGGGGGAGGCCCTGGGGGACGATCGTTTTGCGACGGCCGCCGACGCCATCGCCCGCAAGCGGCAGGTCTATTCCGGTCGCGTGGGCTATGAGGTGTGGCATCTCGAAGTGGATGATGAGCGTGAGTGGTTTCAGCGCGCGTTTCGCGATGGCATCCTTACGCGCGACCTCACCCCCGACGAAAAAATCGAGACGCTCCGTCGCCTCAATCAGGTGGATGGGCTCGAACGCTTCATCGGTCGGGTGTATCAGGGATACAAGCGCTTCTCCGTGGAAGGCACTGATTCCTTGATCCCCATGCTCGACGAAGTCATTCGGGAGTCGGGACGGTCGGGGGCACAGGAGGTGGTGATCGGCATGGCGCATCGCGGCCGGCTGAACGTGCTCACCAATGTGATGGGGAAGCCGTTTGAAACGCTCTTCGCCGAGTTCGAAGGGCGGCATGACCATGCCGATGACAATGCAACCGGTGACGTGAAGTATCACATGGGCTTCCTTGGCTCACGTGATGTTGACGGCACCGCGGTGAAGCTGCGTCTCGCGCCGAATCCGTCACACCTTGAAGTGGTGAACCCGGTGATTGAAGGCATGGTGCGCGCGTTGCAGCGTGTCCCGGGTACCGCGCACGCACGCAATGAACTCGCGGTGGTGCCGGTGGCCATCCACGGTGACGCGGCGTTTCCCGGCGAAGGCATTGTGGCGGAAACGCTCAACATTTCGCACCTGAACGCGTACCGCACCGGCGGCACGATCCACATCATCGTGAACAATCAGGTCGGCTTTACCACCGACCCCACCGATGCGCGTTCAACACATTATGCGTCGGATCTCGCGAAGGGTTTCGAGATGCCGATCTTCCATGTGAACGCCGACGATGCGCAGGGATGCATCACGGCGGTGCGTCTCGCCTGTGCCTATCGCGCCACCTTCAAGAAAGATGTGCTGATCGACCTCGTAGGGTACCGGCGGCACGGTCACAACGAAGGCGACGAACCGATGTACACGCAGCCCGTGCGCTCGGCGCTCATCCGCAAGCACCCCACGGTGCCGCAGGTGTGGGCCGCACGTTTGGTCGCCGAAGGCGTGCTCACGCACGACGAGGCCGCGGCCATCGAACAGTCCGTCTCGCAGCATTACGCTGAGGTGCATGCGCGCTTCAAGCAGTCGCTCTTGGGCAGTGAGAAGCATGCGCCGTGGCCGGCCGAGCCGCTCGCCGCACCGAAGCCCGTGATTACCGCGGTGCCCGCGGACCAACTGCGCTACGTGAACGACGCGCTGCTGGCGTGGCCCGATGATCTCACCCCCAATCCGCGCCTGGCCAAGCAGCTTGAGCGGCGTCGCGAGACGATGGGCGCTCAGGGCGGGATTGAATGGGGCCATGCGGAGGCCTTGGCGTTCGGTTCACTGTTGCTGGACGGCATGTCGGTGCGCATTACGGGGCAGGATGCCGAGCGGGGGACGTTCTCCCACCGGCATGCGGTGCTCAGCGACAGCGTGAATGGGCGGAAGTACGCCCCGCTCGCCAATCTGCCCGGCGCGAAGGGCGCGTTTGAGATCTTCAACTCGGCGCTGTCCGAAACGGCCGTGCTGGCGTTTGAGTATGGCTTCAGCACGGTGGCCACCGATACGCTGACCATCTGGGAAGCGCAGTTCGGCGATTTCGTGAACGTGGCGCAGCCGATCATCGACCAGTTCATTGTGGCCGATCGGGCCAAGTGGGGACAGGACAGCGGCGTGGTGATGTTGTTGCCGCATGGATACGAAGGGCAGGGCCCCGAGCATTCGAGTGCGCGCCTTGAGCGGTTCCTGCAGCTCTGCGCTGAAGGCAATCTCACGGTGGCCTATTGCAGCACGCCGGCGCAGTACTTCCACTTGCTCCGTCGTCAGGCGCTCCGTACCTCGCGTCGTCCGCTCATCTGCATGCAGCCGAAGTCACTGCTGCGTTTGCCGCAGGCCGCGTCCACGCTGGATGATTTGTCGCAGGGCGGCTTCATGCCGGTGATCGACGATCCCATCGCCTCACAGCATCGCGACGATGTGCGTCGTCTCGTGTTCTGCACGGGCAAGCTGTACTACGACATGTCGTTGGCGACTACGCGCCATCCGAATGTGGCCTTGGTGCGGGTGGAAGAGCTGTATCCGTGGCCGCACGAGGAGATCGCGCGCATCATGGACTTGTATCCGGCCATTGAGCAGGTGGTGTGGGCACAGGAAGAGCCAAAGAATCAGGGCGCATGGACGTACGTGCAGCCGCGCCTGCGGGCGTCGGCCGGTGCGTCGGTTGGTGTGCGCTACGTGGGACGTCCGGAGCGCGCGAGTCCGGCGGAAGGCTACATGGACGCGCATCAGGCCGAGCAGGCCCGCATTATTGCCACGGTGATGGACACCGGTGATGTGGCTACGGAGCGTGCACCGATGAAGGTGGGGCAGTGACCGCGCTTCGGCGCCTCCGAGTGCACCAGATCATGATGAGCGCCGCGGCTGTTGCCGCGGCGCTTGTCGCTGGTGGGCGCACCATGTTGGCGCAAACCGTCACGCTCGACCGCGGCGCCGCCGCGCTGGGCTCCACGCTTGCCGGCGTCGGCACTACGGGACGCGTGCTCACGGTGGCTGCGCACCCCGACGACGAAGACACGCCGATTATTGCGTGGCTGGCCAAGGGCCGCCATGTGGAAACCGCGTATCTCTCGCTCACGCGCGGCGACGGCGGACAAAATCTCATCGGCAATGAACTGGGCGAAGCGCTCGGCGCGATCCGTACCCAGGAGCTGTTGTCGGCGCGTCGCATTGATGGCGGGCGCCAGTACTTCACGCGCGCGTATGACTTTGGCTTCAGCAAGAACGCCGAAGAGACGTATACGCACTGGCCCAAAGATTCCATTCTCGGCGACGTGGTGCGGGTGGTGCGCGCGTTCCGTCCGCATGTCATGGTCGCGTTCTTCAGCGGTACACCGCGCGACGGGCATGGCCATCATCAGGTGTCGGGGTTGCTGGCACGTGAAGCGTACGATCTGGCCGCCGACACGGTGCGCTTTCCGGTGAAAGGCTTTGGATTGCCGTGGACGCCGCAGAAGTTCTATCGCAGCGCGCGACAGGCCCCCGACTCCGCCACGTTGCGCGTGAATGTGGGCGAGTACGACGCGCTGCTGGGGCGCAGCTACTACGAGATCGCGGCCGAGAGTCGCTCACAGCACAAGAGCCAAGGGTTTGGCGTGTTGCAGAAGAAGGGCGCTATTCCGGGTTATCTCGCGCGTGAAGCCTCGCGCGTAGGGCCGGAGAATGCGCGCAGCGAGCAGTCGTTGTTTGATGGCCTGGATACCACGTGGACGGCGCTGCGCGGCACGCTCCCGGCCACGGCGCAGCCCGTGCTCGACTCGGCGTTGCGTACCATCACGGCGGTGCGTGCGATGTACCGCGCCGCTGATCCCTCGCCGATTGTAGCGCCGTTGGCCCAAGCGCTGCGGCAGTTTCGCGACGCACGCAACGCCAGTGGGAGTGGCCCCGGCATTCTGATTGCGGGTCGTCCTGATGCGCCATCCAGTTTGTCGCGCCGTGCCACCGACGAAGCGCCGCCGGCGCTGTGGGACGCGTTGGTCACGACGATTGATCGTGTTGAGCATGCGTTGGTGCTGGCGGCCGGCGTCGCGGTGGAAGCGACGGCCCCACGCGCCACGTTCCCGGTGCGCGAGGCGGTGAAGCGTGCGGTGAACGATTCGCTGCCGGTCACGATCATGGTGTTCAATCGCGGACGCACCCCAGTGCAATTGCTGAACGCGTCGGTGGCTGGCCTCGGGCTGCGTCCGGGTGAAGCGGGCGACGTGGCGATCAGCCCCGACAGCGCCGCCGTACTGAATCGCTGGGCGGTGGCGTTTCACGCTAACTCGCCGTGGTGGCGCTTCTACGGTCGCAAGCAACAGGACTGGTTCCGGGCGCCGATCGACGCGCGTACGGAAACGCAACAGCAGGAGCAGCTCGCCACGATGGTGCAGGCGCGACTCACGATCGCCGGCGAAAGCGTGACGGTGAATGAACCGGTGGTGTACCGCTTCGCCGATCCCATCAAGGGTGATCAGCAGGTGCCAGTGTCGGCGGTGCCCGGCATTACGGTGAATCTGAGTAACTCCATGGAGTACATCCGCGCCGGTGTGCCGGTTGAACGGTTCGTGCCAGTGCGCATCCAGTCGTCGTATCCGCACGACGCGAAGGTCACGGTGAGGCTCGAACTGCCGGAAGGACTCAAGGCCGACTCCGTGGAGCGTGAACGCACCCTTGGTCCCGATGGCACCACCATCCTCACCTTCCGTGTGCGTGGCATGGTGAAGGAGGGGCGTCTCGAACTCGTCGCCCTGGCGCTGCACGACGGCGAACTGAGCACGAGCAGCGTGTACAACATTCAGTACGAGCACATCACGCCCATGCGCCTGTACGGTGGCAGCGGCATGTACCTGTCGGCCGTGAATGTGAAGCTCCCGCCGCGCGCCCGCGTGGGCTACGTGAAGGGCGTTGGTGATACCGGCCTCGAGGCGCTTGAGCAGCTCGATATCGCGGTGGAGAAACTCGAACCGTCGATGCTTACCAGCACCGACTTGTCCCGCTTCACCAGCATTGTGGTGGGGCCGCGCGCGTACGAAGCGAGCGACGTGCTGGTGCGCAACAATGCGCGGCTGCTGGACTACGCGAACAAGGGTGGCACGCTGGTGGTGCAGTACGGGGCGCAGGACATGAACCGCTTCCCGAGTGTGTTGCCGTACCCGATGCAGTGGAGCCGCCCGGCGGCGCGCGTCACGATGGAGCAGGCACCGGTGACGGTACTGCAACCTCTGCATCCGCTGCTGGTGGGCCCCAATCGCCTTGGTGCCGCCGACTGGGCCGACTGGGCGCAGGAGCGCGCCACGTACATGCCGAGCACCTTCGACAAGCGCTACACCCCGTTGCTGGCGATGAACGATCCGAACGAGCCGGTGCAACAGGGTGGGCTGTTGGTTGCGCCGGTTGGGAAGGGACGGTACGTGTATGTCACCCTCGCGCTGTTCCGGCAGTGGCCCAACGGCGTACCGGGGGCGGCACGGGTACTGGCGAATCTGATCAACGCGGCGCCGGCGGTGGTGCCGCCAAAGATGTAGTCACGAACTGCCAACTGCTTAGGGTGCAGGGAGGAGGGTTTCAGGAGGGAGGAGGCAGGACGGCGCACTCGCGCACTTTCCCTGCATCCTCCTCCCCGACACCCTCCTTCCTGCTTCCTAAGCAGTTGGCAGTTTCCGATCCCCCACACTCAGCACCGATCCCACCACCACCACCACCACCGCCCCAATCACGTTGTGCCACAGGAAGCTCACACTGGGCACGCCGAACGACACGGCGGCCACGGCTGCCATGCCGCTGAGGAGACCCACAAACGCGCCAAACGCGCGGGTGCGTGGAATCATGGCCAGGATAAACACACCAAGAATTGAGCCGTAGAAGAATGAACCGAAGCGGTTCACCACTTCGATGAGCGAGCCCAGGTTGGCCGCATAGACGGCCACGACGCAGGCAAACACCCCCCACACTGCGGTGGCCGCTTTCGATACCAACAAGAAGTGTGCATCGGTCCCTTCTCGTCTGAACCATCGCTGATAAAAATCCACCACCGTAGCGGTGGACAGCGAGTTGAGCTCCGCCGCGATACTCGACATGGCGGCCGCCAGCACTGCGGCGAGGAACACGCCAGCAAAGCCGAGGGGCAAGTGGTCGAGCACGAAGCGCGGAATGATGTAGTTCACATCGCGCGAGGCTTCACCGGTAATCCGGCCCGCCGCCGCCAATGCGTCTTTGCGCACCACATTCACCGACGAGTCCGCGCTACGGAAGGCCACGAGGGCGGAGCTGACCGCCGCGTCTGCGCCCAGGTCGAGATTGGCGGACGCCTGGCGGGCTGCGGCTTCCCGCTGCGTAATGGCGCTGCTGTAGCGGGCTTCAAGGCCGGTGATGGTGGCCGGCTCGCGCTGCTCTACTTGCGCACGATGCTGCGGATTAAACAGCAGTGGCGCCGGTGTGAAGGTGTAAAACAGAAACACCAGCACGCCAATAAGCAGAATGAGCGCTTGCAGTGGGATCTTCCAGTACGCGCTCATCAGCAACGAACTCCGTGCTTCATCCACGGATTTGGCGGCAAGGTAGCGTTGCACCTGACTCTGGTCGGTGCCGAAATACGACAGCATCAGGAACGTGCCGCCGAGGATCCCCGACCAGAACGTGTACGTCTCCGAAAGATTGAAGGAAAAATCAAACACGCGGAGGCGGCCGGTGGCGCCGGCAATCGTGAGCGCGTGGTCAAGGGGAACGGGCATGCGCATGATGAGCACCACCACGATGGCGAGCAACGCGCCCACAATGATGACCATCTGCTTGACATCGGCCCACGTGACCGCCGCCACCCCACCAACCACCGTATAGATCACCGTGGGGATGCCGATCAGCGCCACACACCAGGTGATGTCCCAGCCGAAGATGGCGGCCAGCACCACACTGGGCGCGGCGATAATGGTGCCGCACGACATGCCGCGCGAGAGCAGAAACAGGAAGCTCGTGAGCGAACGTGTTTTCGCGTCGAAGCGCTTTTCCAGAAATTCGTAGGCGGTGTAGACCTTGGCGCCGTGCAGGAACGGAACGATGGTGACACCCAAAATCACCATGGCAATCGGCAAGCCAAAGTAAAACTGTACGAAGCGGAGGCCGTCGGTGGCGCCTTGCCCTGTGGTACCAATGAGTGTCACGGCCGACAGCTGGGTGGCCATGACCGAGAGCCCTACCGCCCACCATGGGAGGCTACGATTGGCGAGGAAGTACCCTTCGATGTTGGTGGTGCCACGCGTTCGACGCAGGCCGTCTACCACCACCACCATAAGGTACAGCGCCACGATGGCCCAATTAATCCAGTGCATCAGGGCGCGGCGACCAGATGATAGCGTGCCTGCAGCAGGCCGAGGATGGCGAGCGCCACCAGCTGCATAAGCAGCACCCGGAGCAGGGTGGTGCGGAACGGGGTAGGCATGAGTAGAAGCTAGTGGGCCGCGGTGGGGGACGTTGGACGCGCGTGGCCGAGCACGCGTTGGACCACGCGCTGCACGGTTAATCCCTGCACGAGGATGGAGAAACAGACCACCACATACGTCATGGTGACGAGGGTGGAGCGATGTGGACCAACGGGGAGTGAGAGCGCCAGCGCGATACTGATGCCGCCGCGCAGACCACTCCACGGGAGGATTGGCAGTGCGCCTTTCGGTGCGGTTATCCAGCGGCGGAGCGTCACAATGGGGACGCTGGCGCTGATCCAGCGTGCCAGCAACACCAACGGGATGGCGAGTGCGCCGGCCAGCCCCGATGCGCCGGTGAACTCCACGATAATGACCTCAATACCGATGAGCACGAACAGCATGGCATTGAGAAAATCGTCAACCAGCTCCCAGAAATCGTCGAGGCGCTCCTGGGTGCGTGGTGACATGGCGAAGGCACGGCCGCTGCTGCCAACCATCAGGCCGGCAACCACCATGGCCAAGGCACCCGACAGGTGCAAATGATTCGCCAACACGTAGCCGCCGGTGGTGAGCCCCAGCGTAAGGAGGATCTCCACCTTGTAGTCATCCACCCGCGACAGCATCCGGTTGGTACCCCAACCGATGATCGCCCCGAAGACACATCCGCCGATGGCCTCAACGGCGAAGATTTCGGCAATGTGGCTGGCGGTCATGGTGTCGCCGCCGGCGGCAATGCCGAGCAACACCACAAACACCACCACCCCGACGCCATCGTTGAAGAGCGATTCACCGGTAATCGTGACTTCCAGCGATTTCGGGACGCCCGCAGAGCGCAGGATGGCGCCAACGGCGATGGGGTCGGTTGGCGAGATGAGCGCGCCGAAGACGAGGCACCAGATGAACGGAACCGGGGTGCCCAAGAGGGAGGTGATCCACAGGGCGCCGGTGCCAACCAACAGCGTGGAGACGATCACCCCAACGGTGCTCAGAATGAGAATCAACCGCATTTGCGCGCGCAGCTGGTGCAAATCCACATGCAAGGCACCGGCGAAGAGCATAGCGCCGAGGATGCCATTCAGCAGCGTCGTGTCGAATTCCATCGCGTTCACGAAGGCGGTGAGTGACGCCAGATCCAGCACCCCGGCATGACTCAGCGCGAGCATCAGCGATGACCCCACCAGCGCCATCGCCATCAGTCCGATCGTGGTGGGCAGTCGCACCCACCGGTAATTCACGTACGAGAAGATCGCGGTCACGGTGGTGAGCGCCGCGAGGAGTTCAAACGGGGTCATGGAACGCTGCGGAAGGCACGGTTGGAATCGCTGGACACTTGCTTCACGAGCTCATACAAAAAGGCGAGTCCGTCATAGAAGCTCTTGATGCGGAGCTTTTCATCGCGCCCGTGGGCATTGGTTTCGCCGGGCGACGAGAAGATCCCACTCACGCCGTAGGTGGGAATACCCGCAGCGCGCAACCGGTAGCCATCCGTGGCACCGGTGCTCATCGTGGGAATCACCGGTACGCCGCCGAACATGCTGTTGGTGAGTTGCGTGGTGACGTGCAGCAGCGTGGCGTTGATGGCGCCCGGCGCCCCGTCTGTCCGATCGGCGCGTGACCCTGCCACCTTCACGGCGCTATCGGCGATCACCCGTTCCAGTACGGCCTTCACCTGCGAGCTGGTGCTCGTGGGCGCGATACGGCAGTTCACGTTGGCCGTGGCGGTCTGTGGCAACGCATTGTTGGCATGGCCGGCGGTGAGTCGCGTCGCCACGCAGGTGGTACGCAGCATCGACGCATAGCGTGGATCGGTGGAAATAACCCGCGCCGCGGCGGTGTCGGCTGGATTGGCCACCAACGCCTTCATCGCGGCGGCCAGCGACGGCATCTCCACTTTGGCGGTTTGCTCGAAAAACGGCCGGGTGACGTCGTTGAGCTCTACAGGGAACGTGTACGCCTGAATGCGGGTGAGCGCCGACGCCAGTGCATAAATGGCGTTGTCCTTGCGCGGCACGCTGGAATGTCCCCCGCTGTTCAGCACGGTGAGCGTGTAGTCGGTGTAGACCTTCTCCGCGGCCTGAATGGAGTGAAACAGCGGTTTGTCGTCCTGCAGGGTGCCGCCGCCGCCTTCGTTGATGGCGTACTCGGCGTCAATCAACTCGCGATGATTGGCAATCAACCAACTCACGCCGTTGTCGCCGCCCCCTTCTTCATCGGCGGTGAGCGCAAGGATGAGATCGCGCTCCGGCACCCAGCCTTCCTGCTTATATCGCAGCAGGTTGGCGGTCAGGATGGCGGCCATGGACTTGTCGTCGGCAACACCGCGCCCCAGGAAGTAGCCGTCCTGCTCCGTCATGGTAAACGGGTCGCGTGGCCAGTCGCTGCGGTTGGCCGCGACCACGTCGAGATGGGCCAAGAGCAGGATCGGCTTCCCGCGTCCTTTCCCGCGGTAGCGCACGATCAGATTCTGCTTCGTGGGTGCGCTGGCTGGGCCAAGGAGGTGGATATCTGCGGCCGGGAACCCCGCTGCCGCAAAGCGGGCTGCAACGGCCTGGGCCGCTTTCGTCACCGATCCCACGGAGTCCACCGTGTTGATCTCAACCATCTCCCGGTAAATCTCGCGGGCCCGCTGCTGCGCCGGCGTCAGGGTGGCCGGAGCGCCCGGGGCCTTTTGCAGGATTTGCGCGGGGAGTGACGGCGTGATGGTGAGCGCGAGCAGGAGGGCCATCACACCCACATGGGCAGGCACAGGCGCACGCAGGTGCGCACCGGCGAGGGCAGGGCGGTTGCAACGAGGCAGAGACATGGGCGGGGCGCTCCTGGTGCGAAAACGGAGGGAGGGGGATGCGGTGGAAGCTACCGCGAAATCGGCGGGGTGTGGGTGGGGGGTGGGGGGCGTCAACAGGACGGCTGTCCGTCGCGTAGCTTTCCACCTACGCTGGTTCCTTCCGGACATGCCCTTGGTGGTCTGTCCGCCTCTTCCCCGCCCTGCTCATGATCTGCTCATGACACGCTCCCGCCGCGATTTCCTCAAGGCCAGTGCCGCTGCGGCGGCCGGTGGTTTGGTCGCGTCGCGATCGGCCTCGGCCCTGTCCGCCTCCGGGTCGCTGATTGCCGCTCCCACGCTCCTCTCCTCCGACCGGCCCTCGGTTGACGATCCGGCCATCAAGGCCCTCATGCAGTCGGCGCTCAACGTGGCCAAGTCGGGCGGCGCCTCGTACGCCGACGTCCGCGTGGCGGCCCGCCGCCAGCAAAACGTGAACACCCGGGACCGCATCGTGCAGGGGGTGAGCGATACCGACACCTTCGGGCTCGGCGTGCGCACCTTGGTTGATGGCGCGTGGGGCTTTGCCGCCACCAGCCGTCTCGATACGGACTCGGTGGCCGCCGCCACCCGCGCCGCGATAGAGCAGGCCCGCGCGAATCGCGCGAGCCAATTGCGTCCGGTACAGCTCGCCCCGACGCCGGGGAATCAGATTGGTGAGTGGAAGAGCCCGATTGAAATCGACCCGTTCACCGTGCCCATCACCGACAAAGTGGCGTTGCTGTTGGCCGCCAACGAATCGGCGCTCAAGGTGAAGGGCATCCGGAACGTCACGTCCAGCATGTTCTTCCTCCGTGAGGAGAAATCGCTGATGACGAGCGACGGTTCGTTTTTGGTGCAAACGATCTATCGCACCTCGCCCAGCATGTCGGTCACGGCGGTGTCCGCCGACTTCTCCGACTTTCAGACCGTGCAGAGCAGCGAGATTGCGCCCATGGGGTTGGGGTACGAATGGGTGACCAATTCCAAGATGGCCGAGCGTGCGCCCAAGTGGGCCGAACTGGCTGTGCAGAAATTGAGTGCGAAGCCGGTGGAGCCGGGGCGCTACGACTTGCTGCTGCATCCGTCCAACTTGTGGCTCACGGTGCACGAAGTCATCGCGCACCCCACCGAACTCGATCGCGCGCTCGGCTTCGAAGCCAATTACGCGGGCACGAGCTTCATCGCGCCGCCGGCGCAGGTGCTGGGTAAGCTGCGCATCGGCTCCGACCTGCTCAACATCGTGGGCGATCGCGAGCAGAAGGGATCGCTCGGCGCCATCGGCTGGGACGACGAAGCGGTGAAGCCGGTGAAGTTTGATATCATCAAGAACGGCGTGTTCGTGGATTATCAGACCACGCGCGAACAGGCCACGATGATGACCGACTATTACACCAGCGTGGGCAAGCCGGTGCGCTCGTACGGCTGTTCATACGCGCAGAGCTGGGCCGACGTGCAGTTTCAGCGCATGCCGAATGTGAGCATGGTGCCGGGCAATAACGACGACACCTTTGACAGCATGATCGGCAAAATGGATAAGGGCATTGCCATTGTGGGCGATGGCTCGTTCTCCATTGATCAGCAGCGCTACAACGGCCAGTTCGCCGGCCAGCTCTTCTACGAAGTGAAGGGTGGCAAGATTGTTGGACAGCTCAAAGACGTGGCGTACCAGTTCCGCACGCCCGAATTCTGGAAGTCGCTGAAGGCCATCGGCGGTCAGAAGAGCTACGAACTGGGTGGTGCCTTCGGTGATGCCAAGGGACAGCCCGGCCAGTCCAACTCCGTGAGCCACGGCTGCGTGCCGTCGCTCTTTCAGCAGACCAACATCATCAACACCGGGAGGAGGGCGTGAGCGAATTCGGCCCCCGTTCTCTATACGCGCCAGCTGGCATTCTCACGCGTGCCGAGGCGCAGGAGATCGCACAGCGCGCGCTGCGCAACTCGCCGGCGGAAGAGACCCGCGTTTCCATCAACAGTGCGGCGCGTGCCGACACACGCTTTGCGCTGAATCAGGTCACCACGTCGGGTGAGAATCAGGATACGCAAGTCACGATTACGGCCTATGCCGGCAATCGGTCGGCGAGTGTGAATACCAACCGCCTTGATGAAGCGTCGCTGACTGCTGCCGCGAAGCAGGCGTATGAGATTGCGAAGCTGGTTCCGCCCAATCCGGAACGGATGCCGGAGCTTGGGGCGCAGACGTACCCGGCGCCGCGTGAGCGTGCGATTACGTTGCCGTCGCCCACCGAGCGCGCCGCGGCGTCGAAGATTGTGACGGAGCTGGCGCGTGCCAACGATCTGATTGCCACCGGCTTTATTGAGTGCCGCGCGTCGGCCACGGCACTGGCGAACTCGAAGGGGCTGTTTGCGTATGACTCGAGTTCCACGGTGACGATGACCACCACGGTGCGCTCGCCGGACGGCACCGGCTCCGGTTGGGCGTGCACCGACGGCAACAGCTTCTCGGATCTCGATCCACAGCGCGTGGCCGCTACCGCGGTGCAGAAGGCCAAGGACTCGCGCAACCCGGTGGCCATTGAGCCGGGACGCTATACCACCATCCTCGAGCCCACGGCCGTAGGCAATCTGGTGCAGCTGATTGCCAATGCGATGCAGGCCCGTTCCGCTGATGAAGGTCGCTCGTTCTTCTCCAAGCAGGGCGGCGGCAACAAGATCGGCCTCAAGGTGGTTGACGAGCGCGTGACGCTGCTCTCCGATCCGGCCGATTCGCCCAGCACCAGCGGTGGGTACGACGGCGATGGCATGCCGCTGGAGAAGGTCACCTGGATTGAGAACGGCGTGGTGAAGAACCTCAACTACGACCGGTTCTGGGCCCAGAAGCAGGGCGTGCAGCCCACCCGCTCGGGTGGTCGTTCGGCACTGCGTATGCTGGGTGGCACCACGAGTGTGGCCGATATGGTGAAGAACACGGAGCGTGGCATTCTGGTGACGCGCTTCTGGTATATCCGCGGCGTGGACCCGCGCACGATTCTCTACACAGGGCTCACACGCGACGGCACGTTCCTGATTGAGAACGGCAAAGTGACACGCCCCATCAAGAACTTCCGCTTTAACGAATCGCCGATCTTCTTCCTGAACAATCTGGAAGCGATGGGTCCCACCATTCGCATTAATGCGTCGGAGAATCTTGGAGCTGGTGGCGCGGTATATATGCCGCCAATCAAAGTCAGAGACTTTACGTTCAGTTCGTTGTCGGACGCGGTGTAGGGCGGGGGATTGCTGACTGCCAACGGCTTAGGGGGCAGGGAGGAGGGGGTCAGGGGGGAGGATGCAGCGGACCATGTGCGGTTCATCTGCTTCCTCCTTCCTGAATCCCTCCTACCTGCCCCCTAAGCCGTTGGCAGTTACACCGCATTCACGAAGGCACACCCCGCCTCTTGCGCCATCACATTGGCAAAGATCCCCGATGGTTGCATGATCACTCCGGGGACCAAGAATGACAGCGCTTTGGTGCGTGCCTCAGCGGGTGTCAGCTTGTCCTGTTTCGCCACCATCGACACCATTTGCCGGAAGGCCAGATTGCAGCCGAGGGCAATGGCGCCGCGCGTGAGCTGGTTGTCGAGCAGGTAATTCGACATGGGGGACTTGGGATCGGTGGCGGCGGTGGACAGCATGGGGTTTGCCATCGCCCACTTCTTGCCCTTGTCATTGCGAAGCCCCAGCGCCTTCCCAACGCCATACGTGGCCCAGAATTCGTGCGACATGGCCAGCGAGATCGCGGCATGTCGGATGACGATGACCGTGCTGAGGTCACCGGGCGACAGTTTGAGCACCTCGGTGTATTGCTGCCCCCAGATCCCCGCGCGGAAAATCCCAACGCCGCCTTCAATTTCCGGCACATCAAACATGGCCCGGTGCTTACCGGTGATGCGCTTGGCCCAGCTTACGTCCCACACCTCGGCGCGCGGCTGCTCCTCCTCGTCCATCTCGTGCCAACCGCCGGGCAACGGCACCGTGTCGGATGGTGCAGCGTGTACGGACGAGGGAGCGTAGGCCAGCGCTGCCGCGCTGAGTCCAGCTGCTTTGAGAAACATGCGCCGATCGCTGCTCATGGCCGAATGGGTCGAAAAAGGGACGAAGGGGAACAACGGGGGAACAAAATGGAACACCGGATAAACCAATGTAGTACGAATTGGTGTTATAGATCATGATGGCGTCGCGGCTGGAGAAAGTGACGCCATGCCTGTTGGTCCCACCGCCTCTCCCGCCTCACTATGTCTACGGCCCGTATCGTTGGATTGCTGCTGCTCGTTGCGGCGGCCAGCAGCACCAGCTCGGCGCAAGCCACCCCACCCGTTCCCGCAGTGGTTCCCGCGGTGGCCATGGATACATCGCAGGCCGGCGCCGTACGCGTGTTTCTCGATTGCCAGAGCAGCCGCTGCGACTATGATTTCTTCCGCGATCAGATGCGGTGGGTGAATTTTGTGCGCGATCGGCTGGTGTCCGATGTGCTGTTGCTTGTCACTTCGCTGCGCACCGGTGCCGGCGGGTCGGAATACACCATTGCGGCCATTGGCCAGTCGGCCAATCGGGGTCGGGCGGATACGGCGGTGGTGTTTGTCGCCCCCAACGACGCTGACGATGTGGTACGGCGCCAGTTGGCACGGACGTTCTCACTGTTGCTTGGTCCGTATGCGGCGCGCACGCCGCTCGCCTCGCGCTTCACGGTCAGCTATGCGGCTCCAACCACCGCCGCGGCTACCCCCAAGTCGGTGCAGGATCCGTGGAACTTCTGGGTGTACCGCGTCTCGGTAAACGGATTCGGCAGCGGTGAGAAGCAGCAGTCGTTTGTGAACGGCTTTTCCACCATCAGCGCCAATCGCGTTACCCAGTCGCTCAAGGTGAACATGAGCGCCAACCTTGGCTATGACCAAAGCCGCTTCGATCTTGGCGGTGGCAAGACGTTCACCAATATTCAGCGCAACTACGGGGGGAGTGCGCTGCTGGTGCGGAGCATCAGCGACCACCTGTCGGCGGGGATCACGGCCTCCTCACAGTTCTCCGACTTCACCAATTACGATCTCAACCTCCGCGTCACGCCGGCCGTTGAGTACAATCTGTTCCCGTATAAGGATTTCACACGGCGCCAACTCACGGCGTTTTACGCGATCGGCGTTGCCGCGATGCGCTACCAGGACGTGACCATCTACGATCGCACCAACGAGACACGCCCCGTGCACAACCTGACCGTGGCGTGGAATGCGCGGCAGCCCTGGGGATCGGTGAACATGTCGCTCTTCGGATCGCAGTTTCTGCACGACGTGAGCTACAACAGCTACGGCATCAGCGGCTTCACCGACCTCCGCATTGCCAAGGGGCTCGCGATCAACGTGGGTGGCAACTACTCCCGCGTCAACGATCAACTCTACCTGCGTCGTGGCCGACTGTCTGACAACGAAATCATTGCCCGTCAGCAGGCGTTGGCCACAAACTACCGGTTCTTTCTGCAGCTCGGCATGAGCTACACGTTTGGCTCCATCTACAACACGGTGGTGAATCCGCGCTTCAACGGACGCGGCGGCCAGCAGTTTTAGCTGGCGTGAGCACGGCTGGTTTGGCTCGTGTCCCATACAGGCAGGTATATTTCCGGTATGGTGACCGCCTCACTGCTCCAAGCGCTCGAGCCCCCTGCCGACTTTACCGGCGCCTACACCGGCGGCGGGATCCCCAAGGGGTTCGTGATGATCGTGGCCTGCTTCGGCGTGTACATCCTGCCGCTGATGTTGGCGTGGAAGCGGGGCAGTTCACGGAAGTGGAAAATTACCGCGATCAACCTGCTGCTGGGATGGACGGTGATTGGTTGGATTGTGTCGATGGTGCTGACCTACGCCTACGAGCCGCCACCGGCCGGTGAAGTGGACGAAGCGCACGTGCCGGCGGGCTCGCGCTGAGCGCACGCTAGCGGCTGTACGTTTGCGTGAGATCGCGCAGGCGCGCCGTGAGCGACGCCGGCAGTTGGTCCCACGTAAAGCGGAAGCTCCAGTTGCCTGACTGACGACCGGGGAGGTTCATGCGACTGTCGCTGCCCAGCCCCAAGACATCCTGTAGTGGCACGAGTGCGGTGTTCGCCACCGAGGCGAAGGCCGCCCGCATCATGGCCCAGTGGATCTCGGGGCCGTCGGCATGGAGATAGCGGCGCGCGAAAGCCTTCTCCTGCGCCACCTCCTCCGGCGTCCTCGTAGAATCACCGGCGCCCGATGATTGCCACCAGCCAACCGTTGTGTCGTTGTCGTGGGTGCCAGTGTACACCACCAGCTCCGGCAGGTAGCGGTGCGGGATGAAGGACGAATCCGGTGCACTGAAGGCAAACTGCAGGATCGCCATCCCGGGATAGTCCCACTGTTCGCGCAGCGCCTCCACCTCAGGCGTGATGAGGCCGAGGTTCTCGGCCACAATCGGCATGGGCCCTAGCGCTGCGGTGAGCGCGGCAAAGAACGCCGTTCCCGGGCCCTGTACCCAGCGCCCGTTCACCGCCGTGGTGTCGCTGGCTGGAATCTCCCAGTAGGCCTCAAATCCGCGGAAGTGATCGAGACGCACGAGATCGAACATGGCCAGCGCGGCACGCATCCGTTCAATCCACCACCGGTAGTCATCGTGGGCCATGCGATCCCACTCAAACAACGGATTGCCCCACAGCTGACCAGTTTCACTGAAATAGTCGGGAGGGACACCAGCCTGTGCGCGCAGGGTTCCATCATCGTGCAACGTGAACAGTGCCCGGTTGGCCCACACATCGGCCGAGTCGTGCGCGACATAGATGGGCACATCGCCCATGAGTTGAATCCCGTGCTCCGCACAGGCACGGCGCAACGCACGGAACTGTTCGAAGAAGAGGTATTGCTCGATGTAGCACCGCTCAATGGCGGGGCGCAGTTGCTCCCGCCATGCTTGTAGTGCTTCCGGCTCACGGCGCGCCGCGCCGCGTTCCCACGCGGTCCACGGTGCGCCGTTGTGCGCCTGCTTGAGCGCCATGAACAGGGCAAAGTCCGGCAGCCAGAACGCCTGTTCGTGTACGAATTGGCGCACCGTATCGTCGTAGGGAACCGTTGCGAGCCACGCGTTGAGGAGCGCCCGCTTGGCGGGAATGACCGCGCCGAAGTCACACCGGTGAGCGGTTGTGCTCGGCGCCTCGTGCCCGAATCGCATGCGCACCGCGTCGGGCACATGAATGAGCAGGGGATTTCCCGCGAAGGCAGAGAACCCTTGATAGGGGCTATCGCCGTATCCGGTGGGGCCCAGGGGAAGCATCTGCCAGATCTTCATGCCCGCATCGGCCAGCCACGTCACAAACCGGAACGCATCGGGACCGAAATCCCCAATGCCACCAGGGGACGGCAGCGAGGTTGGATGCAAGAGGATACCGGCAGCACGCGGGAAGCGCATACAAACGTGGTACGAGTCAATGTGGGATGGCAGGGACAGCGTCCAAGAGCAAGCTCGCGCCCGACGACGCGGTGCGCCAGCGGCCGCCTGCGCCCCATTGCCGTTGCACCGATCACCCTATTGTATTCGGCGAGTCCATCCGTCCACCCTGCGGCTCCGGTGCACCGCGGGAGGCCTCACCCCAGAGAACCGCTGATGTCACGCCGCCTGCTCGGCAAACAGCTGCGCGAGTACTCGATTATCACGTGGTTCTTCGAACGCGTGTTCTGGATTCTGCATCAGCTTTCGCCAAGTCGACTGGCGGGCGGCAGCCGCGTGGCCCATGTCAACTCCGCGGCATTCCGGACCAATCCGGAGCAGGCAACCAAGCTCCGCGCACGTCGCAAGGAAGCGTACGTGCTCAGCTGGTTCGCCATTGAGCTTCTGCTGCTCCTCTTCGTGGAGGTCGAGGTGGGCTGGCCGCTCTGGATTCCCCGCGTGCTGGCCACCATCCGCATTCTCGACATTTTCCAGTCGTCGGTGAATCTCAGTGTGTTTGATCAGCTTCGCACGGACGAACGGGTGGTGATTTCCTCGGCGGTGCGCACGTTGGTGCTAAGCTTTCTCAACTACCTGGAACTGTTGATTTGCTTCGGCATTGTGTACACCACCATGCTGGAGCAGCTGCACGGCGCTGAAGGGTGGATGGATGCGATGTACTTCAGCATCGTGACCCAGCTCACCATTGGATACGGCGACATCCGGCCGCTGGGTGAGGCCCGTTTTGTCTCGGCTGCGCAGGGGCTGGTGGCGGTGGCGTTTACGATCCTGATTCTCGGACGCATTGTGGCGGTGTTGCCGAAAATCGAAAGTGTGATGAAGCATACGTCCGATGAATAGCCACACCCAACCGTGGGACAAAACCTCCTCGTGTATCCGGTATCCCTGATGATGACTCGTCACCGAACGGTGTGCACGATGGCGTCTGCCATCGCCGCCCTGCTCCTCCTTCCCCCTGTTGTGTCGGCACAGGACTTATCACCAACGAATCCCGGCTTCAGCGTGCAGCTCTTTGGTGTTGCCGGCTCAATGAAGACACAGATCTATCCCCAAGCTGCCGGTGCAAGTGCGCTCGGTGCAGGGGGCGATATCACGTACGGTGCCTCGCCGCAGCTGGGCCTCTTTGGTCGGGTCACGCGACTGTCCTCTTCGTCTGCCACGCGGAACGAGTCCACGGACTACACGGTACTCCAGGGGGACGTTGGCGCACGGTGGACCACACTGCCCGGGAAACGGGTGCGCCCCTTCGCAGAGGCCGGACTCGCCATGCGTCAACTCGCGTTCACGTTTGCGGATACGGAGCCGCTTGATTTTCAAGCCACCAACGTCGGCGTTACCGTGAGTGTTGGCCTGATGATTTTCCGGACCGATCGGGTTTCCCTTGAAGGCGCCGGCACCTACAGCAGTGGCAACTTCAGTACGTGGAAGGTGAACGGCCAACGGCAACCGCTGCAGCAGCTTCAGTCGGAAACGATGGGGGTACGACTGGGCGCGCGGTACTGGTTTAC
>CANHTA010000045.1 GCA_947463135.1 Gemmatimonadota bacterium | reverse complement strand
TGCCGGTGGGCAGTCCCGTTACGTCGAGGCTCAGGACTCCGGGCGGAATCGGCGCCGTCGCGCCGGACGACGAATCGCCGCCGGCGCAGGCCGACAGCAGCGTCACAACACTAAGGAGCGCCAAGCGCCTGGAGAATCGTCGCATAGACTAACCGTTGATGGACGATCTAAGGACGATGGACTACGCCAAACGCACCAAACGCACCACACCGCGCGTGGCGGCTGGTGCGTTCGGGTGGTCGCGGTGATCCGGCCCGCCGCGGCGAAACCGCTCGGGCATCGGACCGTCGCCGGCGGAACGACGGACTAGAACAGCATCATCATCGGCGCTTCCAGCAACCCTCGCAGCGTGTGCAGGAACTTCGCCCCCACGGCCCCGTCAATCACGCGATGATCGCAGCTGAGCGTCACGCGCATGCGCTGCCGCGGCACGAACTGGCCGTTCTCCCACACCGGCTTGGTTTCCGTGGCGCCCACCGCCAGGATGGCCGCTTCCGGCGGGTTGATGATGGCCGTGAACTGATCAATGCCGAACATGCCCAGATTTGACACCGAGAAGGTGCCGCCACTGAACTCGGCGGGCTGCAGCTTGCGCTCCCGGGCTTTCTTCGCGAGTTCGCGCGCCTCTTTCCCGATCTGCCCCAGCCCTTTGCTCTGCGCGTCACGGATAACGGGCACGATCAATCCATCGTCGGTGGCAACGGCCATGCCAACGTGCGCCGCACTGAAGTAGCGAATGGCATCGCCCATCCAATGGGCGTTGCACTCGGGGTGCCGTGTGAGAGCAATCGCCACCGCTTTGATGACGATGTCGTTCACCGACACCTTGAACTGATCCCCGTTGGCCACCATCTGCTCGCGCAGCTGGCCCACCTGCGTCATGTCGATCTCTGACGTGAGATAGAAGGTGGGCACCGGACCGATGGACTCGCTGAGGCGACGCGCGATGGTTTTGCGCATCTGCGTGAGCGCGACGTCCTTGTACTCGCCGACGATTGGCGTGGCGGCGGGAGCAGCCGATGGGGTCGGCACGGCCGCCGCCTCAACGTCACGGCGAATCACGCGGCCGCCCGGGCCACTGCCGTGCACGCTCGCGAGGTTCACCCCCTTTTCGGCCGCCATGCGACGGGCCAGCGGGGAAGAACGCACGGGTCCTGACGGCTCTGACACCGCCGGCGCTGCCGGCGCCGCTGCCGCCACCGTGGTGGCGGCCGCAGAGGTGGCGGCCACGGGGGCGGGCATCGCTGCCGCTGCCGGCGCGCTGCCGCCGCCGGTGAGCGCGGCGATGTCTTCATCGGCGCCGGCGATCACTCCAATCAGGTCGCCGATGGCGGCCGTGGTGCCTTCGGGGATCAGCTGCGCGCGCAGCACCCCGTCGCCGCGCGCGACGAGCTCCATGATGGCCTTATCGGTTTCCACTTCGCCGATCGTGTCACCGCTTTTCACGGGATCACCGACGTTCTTCACCCACTTCACGAGGCGTCCTTCCTCCATCGTGGGAGAAAGCGCCTCCATCATTACTTTCGTGGCCATGATCGCTGGGTCAGTCGAGGTAGAGAACCTGTCGGATTGCCGCGATCGTCTTCGGCAAGTCGGGCTTGGCAGCCTTTTCCAGACTCTTGGTGTACGGCATGGGGGCGTCGGCCTGATGCACGCGCAACACCGGGGCATCGAGATAGTCGAAGCAGTGACGCTGCACATAGTCCACCACCTGTGCGCCCACACCGCAGACTTCCCATCCTTCTTCCACCACCACACACCGGTTGGTTTTCCGCACCGACGCGGTAATGGCGTCCACGTCCATCGGGCGAATCGTGCGCAGATCGACCACGTCGCAGGTGATGCCTTCCTTCGCCATCTGATCGGCGGCCTGCAAGGCCACCAGCACCATCTTGCCGTGTGAGATCAGCGACACATGGTTGCCTTCCCGCTTGAGATCCGCCTTGCCAATGGGCACGATGTAATCATCGTCGGGAACTTCGCCCTTGGTGTTGTACAGCATCTCGCCTTCCAGGAAGCACACGGGGTTGTCATCGCGGATCGCGGCCTTGAGCAGCCCCTTGGCATCGTACGGCGTGGCCGGTGCCACCACCTTCAGCCCGGGGATGTGCGCCAGCCACGATTCCCACGCTTGCGAGTGCTGGGCGCCCAGCTGCAGCGCCGCACCGTTGGGACCGCGGAACACCATCGGCATCGGGAACTGCCCTCCCGACATGTAGAGCATCTTCGCCGCCGCATTCACCACTTGGTCAATCGCCAGCAGCGCGAAGTTCCAGGTCATGAACTCGATGATCGGACGCAGCCCGGCCATCGCCGCGCCAACGCCAACCCCGGCGAATCCGAGTTCGGTAATCGGCGTGTCCACGACACGCATTTCACCGAATTCCTGCAGCAGTCCCTTGGAGACTTTATACGCGCCCTGGTACACGGCGACTTCCTCACCCATGAGGAAGACGCGGTCGTCGCGGCGCATTTCTTCGCGGAGCGCCATGTTGAGCGCATCGCGGTACGTAATCACGGCCATGGGTATTGGGCTCTCAGCTCGTGGTTTCGACGAGGATGTCTTCCATGAGTGCCTCGAGCGGCAACTCCGGGCTCTGCTCAGCAAAGTCGATGCTGTCCTGCACAATCCGCTTGATCTCTTCGTCCATCGCGGCGAGATCGGCCGGCGTGATCTCGCCGGCGGCCTCCATGCGCTGCCGGTGCAGGGCAATGGGATCGCGCTTGAGATACTGCTCTAATTCTTCCTTGGTGCGGTACGTCCCGCTCACCGCGTCGGACATGGAGTGTCCCATGAAGCGATACGTGCGGATTTCCAGGAGCGTCGGTGTGCCGTCGGTACGCGCGCGGGTAATGGCCTCTTCCGTGGCCTTGCGCACCGCGTACACATCCTGGCCGTCTACGACGTCGCGCGGCATATCGTATGACGCGCCACGCTTGTAGATGTCGTGAATGGCCGAGGCACGTTCGAGCGCGGTGCCCATGCCGTAGCGGTTGTTCTCAATGATGAACAGGCATGGCAGTTTCCAGAGCGCGGCCATGTTGAGCGCCTCGTGAAACGCCCCGTTGTTTACGGCGGCTTCACCCATGAAGCACACGATGACTTGATCGCCGCCGCGGTACTTGATGGCGAAGCCGACGCCGGCGGCGATGGGGATGTGTCCCCCCACGATGCCATGGCCACCAAGGAAGCCCAGTTGCTTGTCAAACATGTGCATGGACCCGCCCTTGCCCTTGGCGCAGCCATCTTCCCGTCCGAACAGCTCCGCCATGACGGCGCGTGGCGTCATCCCACGTGCCAGCGCCTGCCCGTGATCGCGATAGGTGGTAATGATGTAGTCATCGGCACGCAGCAGCGACATCACGCCAGTGGAGATGGCTTCCTGGCCAATGTACAGGTGGCAGAAGCCGCCAATACGACCGATGGCATACATCTCGGCGCAGCGCTCTTCGAATCGGCGCTGGAGCAGCATGGAATACAGCAGTTCGCGATTCATGGCGGCCGACGTGCCGTCCGACGCGGGCGCCGTGGCCGTGGCCTTGGACTCGGCCTTACTCGCGGCGCGGACGGGCTCGCTTTTCTTGCGGGGTTTTGCTGTCGACATGGAGGGAGGGACGGGTGTTGAGTACGGCGTACGAACGGCGTTACACGCCAGCGGCTTGTACCTGCTCCCACGCGTGATAGCTGGAACGCACCAGCGGACCGCTTTCGACGTGCTTGAAGCCAAGCTGCATGCCAACGGTGTAGAGCTCGCGGAACTCCTCCGGGGTGACATAGCGATCGAGCGCAATGTGTCCGTCGGAGGGGCGGAGGTACTGGCCAAGGGTCAGGATGTCGACATCCACGGTGCGGAGATCCTTCATGACTGCAATGACCTCCTCGTTGGTCTCCCCGAGACCGAGAATGATGCCGGTTTTGGTGGGGATGTCGGGGGCGATCCGCTTGGCCATGCGGAAGATCTCCAACACGCGCTCATATCGACCGCCCGGGCGCGCCTTTTTGAAGAGGCGCGGGACGGTTTCCGTATTGTGGTTGTAGATCTCGGGACGTGCCTCGAGCACCGTGCGAATGGAGTCCTCGTTGCCTTGGAAATCAGGAACGAGCACTTCCACCGAACAGCCGGGCAGCCGTGTGTGAATCTGCCGGATGGTTTCGGCGAAGATGTAGGCGCCGAAGTCGGGGAGGTCATCACGATCGACGGAGGTGATGACGGCGTGACGCAGGTTCAGCTCGGCAATGGCCTGACCCACCCGCGACGGCTCTTCGATGTCGTACTTAGGGGGACGGCCGTGCGACACCGCGCAGTACGCACAATTGCGCGTGCACACGTCACCCAGAATCATGAACGTGGCGGTTCCATGTTCCCAGCATTCGCCGATGTTGGGGCAGTGCGCTTCCTGACAGACGGTGTGCAGGTCAAGCTCCTGCATCATCTGCTTGAGGCGCACGTAGTTCGCGCCACCAGGGGCTTTCACTTTGAGCCACGACGGTTTGCGCTCAGGAAGCGCCTCCCGACGGTGACGTCCCATGATTTGGACCAACTGCTCGGCCATAGTCTGCGGGGAAAGGCCCGGAGAGCTCCGGGACGTTATCTGGGGAAGCTACCCCGCGGTACCAATGGGGGAAACAGCTACCTAACCATCAAACACAAAATAGCCGGAATCCCAGCGGCGAGAAACTTCCCGCCACGCGTCGCGTATGGGGACCATCTTCTACGTTTTCCCTGAGGCAGACCATGTTGCGCACCCTGTTTACCGTTGGCCTGATCGCGATGCTTGGCTTGGTCGCCCTGAAGTTGGTGTTCGGGCTGCTTGGTCCGCTGGTCGGGTTGTTGTTCATGCTGCTGGGCTTCGCGATTCGCGTGCTTCTGATTGGTGCCGTGCTGTACGTGGTGATCCGTGTGGTCAGTCCACGCACGGCGGAGCGCATTGAACGGGCCATCCGGGGATAAGTCACCGATGGCAGAAGGCCCCTCGGATGCTGGCGCATGCGCCACCGTCCGAGGGGCCTTTTTTGTGGGAGGCGGTTAACCCTCCTCGCTCCCGCCGCCCTCTTTGTCGCGCTGTCCTTTCGAACGCCGCGCGCCACCCCGCCGTCCCCGACGACCCCGACGACCGCGTCGCGGTGCGCCGTCCTGCGCCGACGCCTCAGCCTCGTCACCCGCTGGGTGATCGCCGGCGTCATCCCCGGGCTCGCCCGCTTCGTTCATCTGATGATCCGCCGCGCCGGCTTCATCACCATGGTCCGAGTGGGCCGCCCCGTCGTGCTGTTCGGCGCTGAGGTCGTCACTGCCCGTGGTGCCGTCCTTCTTGGCGCGTCCGCGCCGAGAGCGCCGGTTGCGTCGCCGCTTGGCGCGCGGTGCGGTACCCTCAGCGCCTTCGGCGCTCTCGCTCACCGTTGGTGCTTCGGTGCTCCCGCTCTCCGCCACGTCGTCGCTGGCGCGCTGGTCCTCGGCCTCGCGGTCGTTATCCACGGGGCCCAGCGCACGCTCGATGCGGTCACGTTTCGGAGCCGGCGCGGCAAAGGGATCGCTGAGGTCGACGGCGGCATCCGCGTACCCCTCGCGTGGTTCCTCCGGTTGGCGGCGCGGCGGCTTTGGGGCCCCCTGTTTCGCTGCGCGCTGACCGCGCGGTAGTCGCGCGGGGCGAGGCGGACGTTCCGCCGTGTCGCCACGAGGCGCCGGGGGTTCGGCCGTCGCCTTGGATGCCACCTTCTCGGCAACGCGATCCGGCGCCCGTTCCATAATGCGCTCCGCCGGAAGCTCACCCGGAGCCGGTGATACCCGGTCGCCCTTCGCGCGCTCGCGCTCGCGACGGCGCCCCTCGCGACGGCCATTAAAGGAGTCCTCGTCGTCCACGCGCGGACGGTCCCGAACCCGCTCCCGGAGCTTCTCCACCGACAGCTCGGTTTCGTCCCGCCGTTTGCCACCCGATGACGCACCGCGCGACGGGCGTCGCTCGGTATCGCCGGACGCGTCTGCGGACGAACCAGCCACCGCGCTTCGACCCCGCGCGCCCCACGCCCACTTGAGGGCGGCAAGGGCATCTCGCACGGCGATCCGGCGGGTGTCCCGCATGCGCACGCCGTACGTGGGCTCCATTGGAACCGACTCAACCCGACGCGCGAGGGGGACCAGCTTGAGGAGTAAATCTGCGTTCGCGGTCCATGAATTCCCCGCACAGATAGGCTCTGTTCCCACCTGCCGCAGGAGATCGCGGAGCGCGGAAATCCGGATGAGCCGCATTGAGGCCGTGAGGTCGTTCACGCCGGCCACGCGTACAAACGGGCGCATGGCCCAGTGCGCCGCCCGAAAGAGGCGCCGCACCGGGACGGGGGCGTCTGCCACCACCATGCGCTCACCCACGACGAGATCCGCCCCTCCCTCAAACCGTCGGGCAAACTCAGGAACAATGCCCGGTGGATCGGTGAAGTCCCCTTGCACCAGCAGCATGGCGTCGCGACGCGGGTAGCGCGTTTGCGCCGACACATGGCGGATGAGTGCGTCGAGGGCGCCGGCGTAGCCAATGTGCGTGGTCCCGCGGAGCACGGTGACCGGCATGGCGTGTGCGTATTGCTCCGCCACATCCGCGGTCTCGTCGGAACTCGCATCATCGTACACCACGACTTCGTACTCGCGAGGGAATTCGGCGAGCACGGTTCGGAGCCGCCAGAGGAGGACGCCGATGGTGGCGACCTCATTGTGTGCGGGAATGGCGAGGTAGAGCACAGGAGCCGGTGACGGGACGCGCGGGCCAGCAGAACAAGCGCTGGCGTGATGATGCCGAGAGGATAATAACAGCCCGAAGGCTTCGGCGGGGCGTCTTCGTGAGGCGGAGATGATGGGGGCGCCGGGATTGCGGCATGAAGACGCCCGGCGACTATCCTTTGGAGGCAGAATGGGTACGTTCCCTGAATTGCTCCCCCTCCATGTTCGAACCGCTTCGAGACGCCCTGCGCGGACTTTCCATGCGCCTTGATCCCGATGAACGCCGTGCGGCCACACACGCCATGCGTGAGGCGCTCGTGCACGCCAAGGTGGGACTCACCGATTTGCGTATGCTGGTGGAGGCCACCACGACGCGGTTGAACGCTGAGCGGGCTGAGCTTGAAACGGTGCGGCGCCGTCAGGGATTGGCGGCCCAGATCGACGATCACGAAACGGTGGCCATTGCCGAGCGCTTTGCCGTGCAGCATCAGGAGCGCGTGGGGATGTTGGAAACCAAGCTGATGGTGCAACAGCACGAACTGTCGCTGGCGGAGCGCGACTACGAGGTCATGGAGGGGGAACTTCGGGCATGGCGCTCAGGCGTGGTGCCACCGGCTCCCGACGAGACGGCCATAGACCCCCTCGGTGACCCCAGTGCTGCCGCTTCTCCGCGCCGAACCCGTGCGGAGCGCGAAGCCGATGCGGAGGAACGTCTGGCCGCCCTCAAGCGTCGCATGGGCAAGTGAACCGCTGTTATCGGTTGGCGCTGGCCTGTTTGGCGGTGAGTCTGCCGAGTGGGGCGGCGGCTGCACAGGAGACGCGCACGGAGACGCTGAAGCAGCCACCGGTGTCCAGTCGCGGCCGGCTGGCGGTGACGGGATGCGCCGGGCAAACCATCAGCGACATCATCGTCATAACGCAGCCGCCGTTCATCGACCGGCTTCCTGCCCGCTTGGAGTGGGTGCGACGTACGGTTCGCCGTACGCACGTGAACACGCAAGATGCGGTGTTGCGCCGGTTTCTTCTCCTCAAGGTTGGCGAGCCGTGCAATCAGATTCGCCGTGCGGAGTCCGAGCGCATCTTGCGTGCCCAGCCGTTTTTGGTGGACGCGCGCATTTGGGTGTTTGATGATGAGGCCGGCGGCGTAAGGCTGGAGCTTGAGACCCGCGATGACTTCAGCGCGATCTTCGCCCCCTTGTTGCAATGGAAGTCGCCGACGTTGCGTGGAATTCGGCTTGGCGAATCGAATCTTGGTGGTAGCGCCACGCTGGCAGCAGTCAACTGGCGCGACAGCCGCGCCTACAACGACCGCCTGGGTATTGAACTGGCCAACTTTGCGTTCGGACGGGGGCGCAACGAAATGCGTTTCCTCGCACAGCGCAATGAGCTGGGGCAGGATATGCGGCTGGAGTTGGTTCGGCCGTTCTACACCGACCTGCAGCGTTTTGCGTGGATCGGGAGTGTGGGCGGTACGCGCGAACCCATGGTGTTTCGGCGCGGTGAGCTGCCGCGCAATGCGCTCACAGTGCGACGGGAGTTTGCCGATGTCGGTGCGGTGGCGCGTGTCGGGACCGTGGGGCGGTTACGGTTGATTGGGGCATCGATCACGCGCGAGGCGCAGCGTACGGACGCACAGTCGTTCTTGATGACGCGTGCGGGCGTGATGGCCGACCCCGCCGACATGGTGGTGCCATTCTTTCGCCCCCAGCGTGTGGTGCGGCTCAACGCCTTGCTGGGAGTACGCGCCATCCGATTTGTGCAGGTGCAGGGTTTCGATGCACTGGCTGGCACGCAAGACGTCCGTGTGGGGATGCAGTTGGGGCTGATTGCCGGCCGGTCCATCACGGTGCGGGAGGCGCGTGATCGCGATCATTTTGTCGCCGCGAATCTGTACGGGGGGTACGGCGGATCACGCAGCTTCGTGGGCCTTCAAGCGGCGTCGGAGGGGAGATATGATCGCGACCTGCGGGCGTGGGATAATTTCGTCACCAGTGGACGACTCGCATGGTATTTCCGTCCCGCGATCGGCCAGACCACGGTGCTGCAATCAGAGTGGAGTGCCGGTCGCGACATGCGCGTGCCCTTTCAGCTGTCGCTCGCCGATCGTGAGGGCGGTTTGCTGGGCCACCGGCGTTCGTCACAGGCTGGTGCAGGACGTTTGGTGTTCCGCGCCGAACAGCGTCTGGTGGTGCGTACCCGACCCAATGTTGCGGATTTCGGCTTTGCCGCGTTCACCGAGGCCGGTCGGCTCTGGGCCGAGCATTCGGTGCCGTACTCGGTCTCGACCGGGTGGCGGGGGGCAGTTGGGGTGTCGGTGCTGGCGGCTGTGCCGCCGCGTTCGCGGCGGATGTGGCGCGTGGATTTCGCGCTGCCCGTGAGTGCTGATCCGCAGCGCCGTTTTGAAGTGCGCTTCACGAGCATCGATCGTTCACGCGTCTTTTGGAACGAACCGCAGGATGTGCAAGCGGGTCGCGAACGCACCGCCCCAACCAGCTTGTTTACCTGGCCGTAACAGGGCGGTGCCCGGAGTGCGGGCACCGCAATGCGGACACCGCCGTGTGCGTTGGCTTACTTCGCTGCGGTGGCCATCATCCGACGGATTGGCACGATCATGAGCACGAGAATGACCGTGGCGACGAACAGCGCGATGGCGGTGCCGCTGAACACGAGCGGTGTCTGTTCGAGTTTGGTGGGGTCTACCTGTCCACCAACGAGACCGGCCACGAGGTTGCCAACCGAGGTGGCAAGAAACCAGATGCCCATCATCTGCCCCACGTAGCGACGCGGAGCCAACTTGGTCATGGACGAGAGTCCCACGGGACTGAGGAACAGTTCGCCGAGGGTCTGAAACAGGTAGCTCATGATGAGCCACCAGGGCGACACGAGCACCGATCCGCCGCTGGCGACGACCTGATTGGCGGCGAACACCATGATCAGAAAGCCCACGCCTGCCAGAGCCAGCCCCATGGCAAACTTCGCGGGGCTTGAGAGGTCAATGTTGCGCTTGGCCAGCATGATCCACAGGGCGGCAAAGACGGGTGACAACAGAATGATGAACGCCGAGTTGATGGACTGAAACCAGGTGGCCGGCACTTCGAAGCCAAACAGGTTCCGGTCGGTGAAGTCATTGGCGAACAGCTGCAGTGACGTGGGTGCTTGCTCGAACGCTGCCCAGAAGATCGCCGCAAAAATGAAGAGCACGAAGATCACCCCGGAGCGGCGCTTCTCGTCGGCTGTGAGTCCCCCGAAGACAAAGAGAAAGGCGAAGAACGCCACCGCGATGCCCACCAGGACAAAGGTCATCACGCTGCCGATGGCCTGCGGACTGAGCGAGATCCGGCCAAGCGAGGCAAGCACGAACACGCTGATGAGCACCGCGAGACCGCTGAACGTGAACAGGCGCACCGTGGCTTCGCGCTTCGCCTGCACGGCGGGATCGGGATCACGGACGATGTCCTGCCCGATGGGACCGAGCATCTCACGCGCCTTAAGCCAGAATAAGAGCAGGCCGAACAGCATGCCGACACCAGCGGCACCGAAGCCCCAGTGCCAGCTCACCCGCTCCCCGAGGTAGCCGGTCACCAGTTGGCCAACGAAGGCGCCGGTGTTGATGCCCATGTAGAAAATCGAGAAACCGGCGTCGCGCCGCGCCCCGCCTTCGGGGTACAGATCACCAACGATGGCGGAGATGTTGGGCTTGAGCAGCCCGGTGCCGAGCACGATCAACACGAGCCCGAGGAAAAAGAAGATCTTCCCGATGTCTGGACCGGCCATGCCGGACACGCCGATGGAGAGGTGCCCTGCGGTAATGAGCATGGCGCCAATCAGGATGGCGCGGCGCAACCCCAACCAGCGGTCGGCGATCCAGCCACCGGGGAGCGACGCCAGATACACCGACGCGGCATAGATCCCCACAATGGCCGACGCAGCCGGCCGATCGAATCCGAAGCCGCCGTCCGCAAGCGCTGCGGCCATGAACAGCACCAACAGCGGGCGCAGGCCGTAAAACGAGAATCGCTCCCACATCTCCGTCATGAAGAGCAGGCCGAGTCCGCGAGGGTGACCGAAGAATGCGCGGTCGGTGGTGGGATGCGATGCGCCCGGATCCGGACGATGCGAGGGAGGCGTCACGACGCGTTGGATGAAAGGTGGAGGATCGGCTGCTTGAGACAGGCCACAAAGTGTCCCGGGGCTTTCTCTTCAAGGGGCGGAACGAGGCGCGTGCAGTCTGCGTCTTTCAAGGGACTTGGACAGCGCGGATGAAACACGCACCCCTGTGGCGGGTTGGCGGGCGAGGGCGGATCGCCGGCCAGCAGGATGCGTTGGCGCTTTGCTGTTGGATCCGGTACCGGCACCGCCGAAAGCAGCGCCTGCGTGTACGGCATGAGCGGTGTGCGGAAGATGGCGCGGCGCGGTGCAAGCTCCACGATCTTCCCGAGATACATCACCGCCACGCGGTCGGCCATATGGGCCACGACGGCGAGATCGTGGGCAATAAAGAGATAGGCCAGACCACGCTCGCGCTGAAGATCCCGCAGCAGATTCACAACTTGTGCCTGCACACTCACATCGAGCGCGGAGACCGGTTCATCGCAGACGATGAACGAGGGTTCAACTGCGAGGGCACGGGCAATCCCGATCCGTTGCCGCTGGCCGCCGGAAAACTCATGGGGATACCGCGACGCATATTCCGCGCGCAGCCCGACTTCGTCCAGCAGGGTCGCCACGCGACGATCCGCGGCGCTTCCCTCGGCCAAACCATGAACGATGAGCCCTTCCCGGATGGCCGCCCCAACGGTCATCCGCGGATTCAAGGAACCGTACGGATCCTGAAAAATGATCTGCATGCGCTGCCGCATATGCCGGAGCGCTTCGCCCTGCAACCCCAACACATCAATCCCATCGAAGGTGACCGTGCCGGACGTCGGTTCAACCAAGCGCAAAATGGCTCGGCCCGTAGTGGTTTTGCCGCATCCGGATTCCCCGACGAGCGCGAGCGTTTCACCCGCGTGGACGTCGAACGACACACCGTCCACCGCTTTCACGGCCCCAGTCACGCGCTGCAGGAAGCCGCTGCGCATGGCAAAGTGTTTGGTGAGCGCTCGCACAGCGAGGAGCGGTGCGGTGGTCACGCCAGTAGTCACGCCTGTGGTGGCGCCGGTGATGATGGCACTCATGCGCGCGGGGCCTCTGCCCACGCCGTTTCACGCTGCGGTTCGTCGATGAGGTGACAGCGTGCCCGATGGGCCGACCCCACGGACACCAAGGCCGGCTCCTCCGTGGCGCAGCGGGCAAACGCTTGTGGACAGCGGTCGCGGAAGGCACAGCCGCTTGGCAGCGCGGTGGGAGGGGGAACGGAACCGCTGATCGTGAGCAGGCGATCCGAGTCGTCGCCAAGTCGTGGAATCGCGGCTAACAGCCCCTTGGTGTAGGGGTGGCGAGGCGCGGCAAAGAGTGCCTGCACGGGGGCTTCCTCCACAACGCGGCCGGCGTACATCACGATCACGCGTGACGCCATTTCGGCGACCACACCCAAGTCATGCGTGATGAGCAGGAGCGCCATCCCCGTACGCGCGCGCAGGTCGCGCAGCAGCTCGAGGATCTGCGCCTGAATCGTGACGTCGAGGGCCGTGGTCGGTTCATCGGCAATGACCAGCTTGGGCGACATGATGAGGGCCATCGCGATCATGACCCGCTGTCGCATGCCCCCCGACAGTTCATGCGGGTACTGCTTGGCCCGCGTGGCGGCGTCGGCGATGCCGACCTGCGTCAGCATCGCCACCGTACGCGCCCACCGGTCGGCGCGCGACAGCGTGGTGTGGACGCGCAGGACTTCCGCAATTTGCTCGCCCACGCTGAGCACGGGATTGAGCGCCGTCATCGGCTCCTGAAAAATCATCGCCATGTGCTGACCGCGAATGGCGCGGAGCCGCTCGCGGTCGAGCGTCAGGATATCGTCGCCATCAAAGACAATGCGACTGCCCGACGCAATCCGACCCGGTGGTGGTACCAGCCGCAGCAGCGACAGTGCCGTGAGTGATTTGCCGCATCCGGACTCGCCCACCACGCACACCGATTCGCCTCGGGCGACGGTAAATGACACGCCATCGACCGCATACGCTTCGAGGGACGGGTCTGCGCGCGTGCCGGCCGGAAAGACGATCTGCAGCGCGTGGACATCAAGCAGCGGAGCCTCGCGAGCAGTCGTGGGGTCGCAGGTGGCAGCAGTCGTCACGGGCGCACGGTACGGGAAGAGGGGGAGACCGGGAGCAGACGCTGAACGTGATTCGATGCGAACCGCTCGCGCAAGGCATCGCCGAGGGTATTACAGGCCAGCACGGCGAAGATGGCGGCCAGGCCGGGGAACACCGAGAGCCACCAGGCACTCTGTTCCACGCCTGCGCCATCGTGGAGAATGGTCCCCCAACTGGCCTGCGGCGCCTGAATGCCAAGACCGAGAAAGCTGAGCCCCGCTTCCAGAGCGATCGTGTTTGCCACCCCAAAGCTGGCGTTGATGACCAGGGTGGGCAGCACATGCGGAAGGAGGTGACGCCACAGGAGCCGTGGACCACGTACCCCCTGCGCGACGGCCGCCGTGGAAAATTCCTGAGTGCGCAGCGTGCGCAGATCGTCCGTCACGAGTCGGGCGGTGTCAAACCAGCCGGTGAGGCCGATCAGCAGGATCAAGACAGGGAACGAGAGCGCCCCCCAGAGTGCACAGATCGCCAGCAGGACCAGCAGCCGTGGAATGGACAGTGCCACATCCAACAGGCGGCGCATGGTGGTATCCACCACGCCGCCGACCATCGTGGAGATCGCGCCGTAGAGGGTGGCGACGACCACCGACAGGCTAACGGACAGGATGGCGAGGGAGAGGGAGACCCGTCCCCCGTCAAGCACACGGCTCAGCACATCGCGGCTCATGGCATCCGTGCCGAAGGGATGCGCGAGTGACGGGGGTTGGCTGCGCAGGGCAATAATGTCGAGTTGCGCGTTGGGGGTGTACGGCGAGAAGAACGGTCCGGCAACGACGGCCGCGATGAGGAGGGCAATCGGCACCACATAGCGAGGGACGCGATAGCTCACGCGCTGCGCACCCGGGGATCAGCGAAATCCCGTGCGATATCCGCCAGCGCCGCACCCAAAGCCGTTGCGGCGCTCCCGAAGATGACGCCGGCCGACACCACCGGGTAGTCGCGGGCCTCAATCGCGCGAAGCATGGTGTATCCCATGCCGGGCCATGAAAACACACGCTCTACGAAGACCGCGCCGGTGAGTAACGCCGGCAGCATGACGCCCGTGATGGAAATCACGGGCAACAGCGCCGCCCGCCAGGCTTCACGACGCACCGCAGGCTCCGACAGCCCTTTGGCCCGCGCGGTGCGAACGAAGGGGAGCGTCATGCTCTCCTGCATCGCCAGCCGCTGGTAGCGCGCAAACACCGCCACGCCAATGAGCGAGAGTGAGGTGAGCGGCAGAATGAGATGCCGTAGGCGGTCGAGCCGCTGTTCCCCCGGTGTCAGGTACTCGTACATGTCGCTGGTGATGCCGGTAGCCGGCAGCCATCGCAGGTGATGCGCGAACACCGCCATCAGCATCACGGCGAACCAGAATTCCGGGATCGAATAGATGATCAGCAGCCCCATGGACGTGGCGCGGTCGGCACGCGATCCGGCGCGGGCGCCTTGCCATGCCCCGATCAGCATCCCCCCCACGAGGCTCACGGTGAGCGCGCAGCCCATCAGCATCAGCGATCGTGGCAGCGCATCGGCGAGCACGGCCGCGACCGATCGATGCTCCGCACGCGACCATCCCAGATCGCCGCGCAAGAGTGACTGGAGCCACCGCCAATACTGGGTGGCGATGGAGTCATCCAATCCGTACTGCGCGCGGATCGTGGCGCGGAGTTCCGGTGACAGCCCTTCGCCGAGCGCGGTGGCGGGGTCGCCCGGCGCCAGATGGAGCAGGAGGAAGGCGATGGTGGCCGCCGCCACCATCACGGCGGCGCCCTGCGCCATGCGCAGGAGCGCCCGACGGAGCATGGTGATCAGGGCGGGGTCCCGCGTCCTATGCGATCGCGGTCAATGCGGAGGGCCGGATCCACGCGCCAATCGGCGAGACCGGCATACCAGGCATCGGCGCGAAGCGGCGTAGTCACGAAGCGGCGGCTGATGGCCGCCATCGTCCGTTGCTCATACAACCAAATCGCCGGCGCGTCGTCGTGGATCTGCTGAAACACCCGCGCCCAGGAGCGGCGGCTGGCGGTGGGATCAAAGGTGGCCAAGGCGCTATCCACATGAGCGTCGAACACCGCATTCTCGTACAGGCCGGCATTGCCGCTGCCGCGCGACGTCCATACCTGCCGCACACCAACCAGCCCGGGGCTCGTTTGCCAGCCGCCCAAATAGGTGTCGAAGGCAAACCGTTCATACACGGCGTTGCTCCACGCGTTGTTCTCCAGCGTGAGGGGGGTGGCTTTGACCCCGATCAGGCGGAACTGCTCCTGCAAGAGCACGCCGTAGCGCTGCCGTGATACGCTGCTGCTCGGAATATGGATGCTGAAGGCGAGCGGGATCCCGTTGCGATCACGGATGCCGTCGCCATCGTGGTCGCGCCACCCCGCGGAATCCAGCAGGGCACCCGCCGCGGCCACATTGTAGGGCAGCGGTGTAAACGCCGTCGTATCCGGGATCAGCGCGCGGGGGGCCGGCCCCAGGGCCACCATGCCAAGCGAATCAAAGACGTTGCGTACGAGACGTTCGCGGTCCACAGCCATGGTGAGGGCCCGTCGAACGCGGACATCGGCGAAGAGCACATTGGGGCGCGACCGATTCGCGGGGTCGCGTAGGTTGAAGCCGAGAAAGCTGTAGCCCAACGCCCGGTTTTCGAGGATGCGCAGCGACGGCACTCGCGCGATTTCCGTCAGATTCTCCGGTCGAAGCATTTCGAGGAAATCGGCATCGCCCGCAGTGAGACGCATCGTTGAGGCGCTGAAATCCGGTGCGATACTCCAGATCACACGATCCAGCTGCGCGCTCCCGCGAAAGTTTGCCGTATCGGCAAGCACTTCAATGCGCTGTCCGGGGTCCCACCGCACAAAGCGGAAGCGTCCCGATCCGACCGGGGCGCGGCCAAACGCCGCGCTCTCCAGCTTGGCCATCGCGATGGTGTCAAGCAGGTGCGACGGCAGCACAAACATGTGGTAGGTGGCGTCGTAGAACTGCCGCGGCATGCGCCGCTTAAACCAAAAGGTGGCCGTGCGGGGGTCGCCAACGGAGACGGAATCGATATTGCCGAGGAGGGATTTGACATCAACCGCCAGCGAGTCGCTGGTATACACGCGAAACGTGTAGCGCACGTCCTCCGCGGTGACCGGTTGTCCGTCATGCCACCGCGCGGTGGAATCAACGGTAAACGCAATCGACAAGGAGTCGGGCGCCCATCTCCAGGCGGTGGCCAACCGCGGTGTGAAGCCACGGTCTCCAAACGTCTCAAGGGCGTCGCCAATCTCCGCCAGACGATCGAAGATCACGCCGATGATCGGCATCCCTTGCACGCCCGTGACTAAGGGCGGGAAAAGGGTGGAGGGCTCGGCGGGGACGGTCACCACCAGAGTGCCCCCACCGTTCCGCGTTTCTCCTCCGCCCTCGCTCGAGGTGCACGAAGCAAACCCGATACACAGCAAACTGGCCAACCAACGGAGCGGCGCGAGGCGCATGAGACGAAGAGAGTGCGTAAAGGACGGAGGGGCTGATCAGTGCGGCAAATGTACCCGCATACGATGCCCGACACGACTCATCGGCGCCAGAGCCATTTGGCATCCGCAAAGTGGTCGCGCTGCTCGGCCACCCGCGCTGCGAAGTCCGCGGGGGGGGCGAACGGCACGATCGGGTGATTGGACGTCGGCCTCGGCGATGCGGTGGCAACGGAGCGGGTGAGCGCCCGCTCCAGCGCATCGACTACGCTACTCCATGAGGCGTGGGCCGGGGCACACGCCTCGAGCGTCGCGGCCGGTGGTGAGGGGGGCAGCGCACGGTCGGCGGCCTGGGTGAGTCGCGATTGATCATCGCTGAGGAGAATGCTGCCATGTTGCAGGTAGGCCCCGCCGTGCCGCCACACCGCGCTCCCCACGAGCTTCCGACCGTGTACGGTAATTTCGCCTGCGGCCGGTTGGTCAAAACAGAGCGGCCCATCGGGAGCGATCGGTGGGGCGTCGGGGGCCGCCACGAGTTCCGCCGGTACGCCCAGCGACTGGAGCGCCTGCAGGAGCACGCTGTTCACCGCGGCATAGGCCGTGCGCCAGGCATGCTGCTGTGGCAGGGGCATGGTCACGCTGTAGGTGACTTCACGCGCATGGAGCAGGGCGCGCCCGCCGGTGGGGCGTCGTACGGCCCGTAGCCCAGCGTGCATCAGCCCAGCGGCCGAAAACCGGTCGCGCGTGGTTTCGTTGCGCCCAAACGAAAGGGTGGGCTCATCCCACGCATAACAGCGCCACACGGCACGGTGCCCCTCACCGGCAAGGGCCAGAAGCACGGCGTCCACCGCCATGTTGGTGGCACCGTCGGCGGCAGGTGACCGGAGAAACGCCCACTCCTGCGGCCAGACGGCAGCGAACGCCCCACTTAACGGGGGGGCGCCGTTTTGGGGGTGGGGCGCCTCGCGGAGGGGAATCTCGGCGCGGATCAGGGGAACGGCGTGGGAACGGTTCACGTTGATTAAATTTATCGCGTCACGGGCGACACGCGCCGCAGTGCACCCCACGATTTTCACGACGCTTACACGGGCTTGGCCCGTTTGAGGATGGTCATGAGCACGCGTACCATCTCGACCGCACCTGCTGCGATCGATTCGTTCATTCCGCGCCATCTCGGGCCGAGCACGGCCGAGCAGCAGGCGATGCTTGCCGCACTCGGGTACGACTCCCTCGATGCCTTCATCGACGCCGTTGTCCCGGAAAGCATCCGGTTTCGCGGGACGCTGGCCACCGGGGCTGAGCGCAGCGAAGCCGAGGTACTTGGCGCCCTCAAAACCATTGCGTCCAGCAACGCCGTGTATCGCTCATTCATTGGCATGGGCTACTACGGCACGCATACGCCCAATGTGATTCTCCGGAACGTCATGGAGAATCCGGCATGGTATACGGCGTATACTCCATATCAGGCGGAAATCGCGCAGGGCCGTCTCGAGGCGTTGCTGAACTATCAAACCATGGTGGTGGATCTCACCGGTCTCGAGATTGCCAACGCCTCGTTGCTCGACGAAGGCACCGCGGCGGCGGAGGCGATGGCGCTCGCCTTCGGATCACGCGGAAGTGCCACCCGGAACGTGTTTCTGGTAGGCAGTGACTGCCATCCGCAAACCATTGCGGTGGTTGAGGCGCGCGCGTCGGCGCGCGGGATTGCGGTACAGATCGGCGATCCGCGCACCTTCGAGATGAGTGACCGTGTCTTCGGCGTGCTGCTGCAATATCCCGGCACGGACGGCGCCGTTGTGGACTACCGTGCGCTCTGTGAGTCGGCGCACGCGGTTGGCGCGCTGGTCACAGTCGCCAGTGATTTGCTGGCGTTGTGCCTCCTCACGCCACCGGGGGAGTGGGGGGCCGACATCGTGGTTGGCAATACCCAGCGCTTTGGCGTGCCGATGGGGTATGGCGGGCCGCATGCGGCCTTCTTCGCCACGCGCGATGAATTCAAGCGCCTGTTGCCGGGGCGGATCATCGGATTGTCGCGTGACACCGATGGGAAGCCCGCGCTGCGGATGGCGTTGCAGACGCGTGAGCAGCACATCCGTCGCGAGAAGGCCACCAGTAACGTTTGCACGGCTCAAGTGCTGTTGTCGGTGATGGCCGGGATGTATGCCGTGTACCATGGGCCGGAAGGGCTCGTGCAGATTGCGTCGCGCGTACATGGCCGTGCCGCCACGTTGGCCGCAGGGCTGGAGAAGCTTGGCTTTGCCATCACGCACGAGCACTACTTCGACACCGTGCGCGTTGAAGTGGGCGCTCACGGTCAGGACGAAATTCTTGCGGCCGCCGCGGCCCATCGGATGAACTTGCGCGTCCTCGAGCCCGGGACCATCACCGTGGCGTTGGATGAGACCACCACGGAGCAGGACGTCACCGATCTGTGGACGGTGTTCCATTCCAATGCGCCGGTGGACTTCTCGTATGCGAGCGTGCACGCCGGCATCGATGCGCGCTACGACGAACGGTTCCGTCGCGTGTCCACGTTCCTCACGCACCCCACGTTTCACCGGTATCGCAGTGAGACGGACATGCTGCGCTACCTGTATGCGTTACAGGCGCGCGACTTCTCGCTCGTGCATGGTATGATCCCCTTGGGCTCCTGCACGATGAAGCTGAACGCCACCGCCGAGATGATCCCGGTGACGTGGCCGGAGTTTGGCCAGTTGCATCCGTTCGCGCCAACGGAACAGGCGCAGGGGTACGCGCAGCTCTTTGCGGAGCTGGAGCGCGATCTGGCCGAGGTCACGGGCTTTGCAGGGGTTTCGCTGCAGCCCAACGCCGGTTCACAGGGGGAATACGCCGGGCTGTTGGTGATTCGCGCCTACCACCAGTCGCGTGGTGACGCGCACCGCACAGTGTGTCTCATTCCGCAGTCGGCACACGGTACGAATCCCGCGAGCGCCGTGATGGCGGGCTTCTCGGTGGTGGTGGTGAAGACCGATGCCGACGGCAACATCGACGTGGATGATCTGCGCGAGAAGGCTGAACAGCATTCGGCGCAGCTCGGCG
>CANHTA010000044.1 GCA_947463135.1 Gemmatimonadota bacterium | reverse complement strand
GCGAAGCCCTTCACGATTCGCGAGCTCTGTGACGCCGTGGATCATCTGATCCGCGCGCGTCCGGTGATGCCGCGGACGTCGTTGCCATCGCGGGGGCATACCGCGGGCGGTCGCGTGGCGCGGACGCCTGTCGCCGACTGGTTAACGTAGCGGGCCCAGGGGGGCGTGGTGGGCGGCATCTCTGCATCCCGTCGGCTGCGGGGATGCCGCCAACGGGCGGTGGTCCCACGAGGCGAACGCGGTGGCGTGGCTGTGCTTCGCGTTCTGTTCGGGATGGGAGCGCTTGTGCGCTGGCACCACGCGCCGTTCGTGACTTGCGAGCTGGTCCCGGTCGCACTACGTTGCAAGGCTCACCTCCATTTTGGAGGAAGATCCATCGGGGAGCCTTGAGTGGCGACGCGCGCCCAGCGAATGCAGGCAGCGCACCCGGTGCAGAAGACGTCTGTGTACTGCAGCACGGAGCCGGACCATGGCGCGCGAAAAGATCATTCTCGGATGCACCGAGTGCAAGAACCGCAACTATTTCGTCATGAAGAACAAGCGGCTGCACCCCGAGCGGGTGGAGTGGAAGAAGTATTGCCCGCGCTGCAATGCGCACAAGACGCATAAGGAAACGAAGTAATCATGACGGCTCCCGTCGAGATGTCCCGTCCGGGGCTCGGCACTCGGTTGGTCACGTTCTATCATGACGTGATTGCCGAGATGAAAAAGGTGACCTGGCCCGATCGCGCGCAGCTTCAGCAAGCGACGATCCAGATCATCATTTTCGTGCTGCTCCTCGGTGCGGTGATCGCCCTCGTCGATGTTGCGTTGCAGGCGCTGCTCGTGCGCCTGCCCGCGATGTTGCAAGGCCGCTGACCCCGCCTATGTCCCTGTCGATGCTCGAGCACCGGTGGTATACGGTCCAGACCACGTCCGGCCACGAGAATAAGGTGCAGCGCTTGATCCAGCGGAAAATCGACATGGATCCGGCGGCACCCGAAGATCGCCTGATCCGTCAGGCGCTCGTGCCGGTTCAGGAAGTGGTAGAGATCAAGAACGGCAAGAAGGTGACGGTGGAGCGCAAGATGTTCCCGGGCTACGTGCTCGTGGAAATGGTCGCCAGCCAGGACACCTTGCACGAGGTCAATGCCATTCAGGGCGTGATCAAGTTTGTGGGGAAGGAGAAGGATCCGACGCCGCTGCGTGACGACGAAGTCCGTCGGTTGCTGGGGCAGTCGGATCTCACCGATGATGCGCCGGTCCGTGAGGAGATTCCGTTTCTCGTGGGTCAGGCGGTGGCGATTACGGAAGGTCCGTTCGCCGACTTCAACGGAACGGTGGAAGAGATTCTCTCCGACAAGGGGAAAGTCCGCGTCTCGGTCAGCCTGTTCGGCCGGCCAACCAGTGTGGAGCTCGACTACCTGCAGTTACGCGGGTACTGAGCGCCACGGCAGGACGTCGCGACCACTCGACGCGAAACAACGTGGCAGCACGACCGCAGTGCCGGATGGTCCGGCCGCGGAACTTGCGATGAGGAACACGCATGGCCAAGAAGGTCACTGGATTCGTTAAGCTGCAGATTCCTGCAGGGAAGGCGAACCCGGCGCCCCCAGTCGGTACGGCCCTCGGTCCGCAGGGTATCAACATCATGGGCTTCTGCAAAGAGTTTAATGCTCGGACGCAGGGCGGTGATATGATCATCCCGGTTGAGGTCACGATCTACGGCGACAAGTCGTTCACCTTCATTTTGAAGACTCCGCCGGCGGCGGAGCTGATCAAGAAGGAACTCGGCGTCGCGAAGGGCTCGGGTCAGCCAAACAAGGTGAAGGTGGGCTCCATCACGAAGGCGCAGCTGGAGAAGCTCGCCGCCGTGAAGATGCCCGATCTGAACTGCGATTCGATGGAGAGTGCGGTCGCCATGATGGCGGGTGCCGCGCGCTCCATGGGCATTGTGGTCAAGGACTGAGTCTCATGGCACAGAACGGGAAGAAGTACCGCAGCGCGAGTGAGCGCCGCGAACTCGGGAAGGCCTATGAGGCCAGCAAGGCCATCGATCTCGTGAAGCAGATGAGCTTTGCGAAGTTCGATGAGACCGTCGAAGTGGCAATTCGCCTTGGCGTCGATCCTCGCCATGCCGATCAGGTGGTGCGCGGTACCGTGGTGTTGCCCGAGGGTACGGGTAAAACCATGCGCGTGCTGGTGATCGCCGCTGGTGCCAAGGTGCAGGAAGCCCAGGATGCCGGGGCCGATTATGTCGGGACCGAGTATCTCGCCAAGATCAAAGACGGGTGGTTGGATTTTGACGTGCTGATCGCCACGCCGGACCAGATGGGCCAGCTCGGCCAGCTTGGCCGCGTACTGGGTCCGCGCGGTCTTATGCCGAACCCGAAGGCGGGCACGGTCACGTTTGACGTGGCCAAGGCCGTGAAGGAGTCGAAGGGCGGTAAGATCGAATTCCGCGTGGATAAGGGTGGCAATGTGCACGCCCCTATCGGCAAGGTGTCGTTCGGCCCTGACCAGCTCGCGACCAACCTCGCCGCGCTGATGGATACTATCGTTCGCTCGAAGCCGTCCGCGGCCAAGGGCGTGTACATTCGGAACGTCGCGATCTCAAGCTCCATGGGACCTGGCGTCACCATCGACACCACGCCGTACCGGTAAGAGGGAGACGCATCCATGAAAGCCACTATGAAGGCGAAGAAGAGCGACAAGCAGCTCCTCGTCGACAGCCTGAGCGCAAAGCTCGGTGCGGCGCAGGCGCTGTACTACACCGACTTCACCGGATTGAATGTGAAGCGCATGACGGAGCTTCGCCGCCGCCTGAAGAAGGCTGGCGTCGAGTACGTCGTGATCAAGAACACGCTGGCGCTCCGTGCCGTCAACGAGAGCGGGCTGGTATCCCAGCGTCTGAAGGGCCCGACGGGGGTGGTGGTGGCCTCTGATGGCATCACTGCGGCCAAGGTCCTCTCCGACTTTGCGAAGGAGAACGATCAGCGGCCGTCCGTGAAGGGCGGGATCTATGAGGGCAACGCCGTAGACGAAGCGATGGTCAAGAAGTTGGCCTCGCTCCCGACACGCGATGAAGCTCTGTCGATCTTCGCTGGCTACCTCAACAGCATCCCGATGATGTTTGCCCTCGCCCTCGACGCCCGCAAGACGCAGCTCGAAGGCTCCAACTAAGTCCCCAGGCGTTCGCCTGATCACACGCCCCAGGCTCCCTGGGGGAGATTTACGGAGAGTACGACCATGGCTAACACGACCCTGAGCAAGGACGAGATCCTCGACGCGATCGGCGCGATGAGCGTCATCGACCTGTCCGAACTCATCGAAGCGTTCAAGACGAAGTTCAACGTCACCATCGCCGCTGTGGCGGCGGGCGGTGGCGGTGGTGCGGCTCCGGCCGCAGCGGTGGAAGAGCAGACGGAGTTCACCGTCGTGCTCAAGGAAGCTGGCGGCAAGAAGATCCAGGTCATTAAGGTCGTGCGCGAGCTGACCGGCCTGGGACTGAAGGAAGCCAAGGACCTGGTGGACGGCGCGCCGAAGGCGGTGAAGGAGAACGTCACCAAGGATGAAGCCGCCGCGATCAAGGCCAAGCTTGAGGCCGAGGGCGCGACCGTCGAAGTCAAGTAAGGCGCACGACCGTTCGTCGTTTTATCTGCAGTTTCGTCGTAGTAACGCTCCTCCCCGGGAGCGCTGGTCATCGAAATGTGACCAGCGCTCTTGGGGATGGAGCGCTTTGCGCCTCCGGTCTCGCCGGATTCGGTGCGCCCCGTACGCGGGTGAGCCCCTAAGGATATGATGAACCAGATCTCGTTCGCGAAGCTCGAGACGGGCATGGATATGCCCCATCTGCTCGACATCCAGACGCGCGCTTTTGAGTCGCTGCTCCAACTGGATGCTGCCTCGCAAGAGCGCGAGGATGTTGGCCTCGAGCGCGTTTTTAAGGACCTGTTTCCGATCTCGGACGTCCACGAGAATTTCTCGTTGGAGTTCGTGCGGTACAGTCTCGGAGAGCCCAAGTACTCTGTCGCCGAGTGTATCGAGCGCGACATGACCTACTCGGCGCCTCTCAAGGCCACGTTGCAGTTGGTGATCTTCGAGGATACCGGGGATGGCAAACGCCCCCGCAATATCATCGAAAAGGAGGTCTACCTCGGCGAGCTTCCGTTGCTCACCGAGCTGGGCACCTTCGTGATCAATGGCGCCGAACGCGTCATTGTCTCACAGCTGCATCGCTCCCCCGGCGTCGTGTTCGAAGAGAGCACGCACCCCAACGGGCAGCGACTGCTCTCCTCTCGCATCATTCCCTTCCGGGGATCGTGGGTCGAGTTCACCGTGGACATCCACGACGTGATCTACGTCCACATCGACAAGAAAAAGAAGTTCCCCGCCACGGCGCTCCTGCGCGCGTTCGGCTACGGCGAGAACCGCGATATCCTGCGCCTGTTCTTTGCCGAGCGTGAACTGGATCTCACCAAGAAACGTGAGACGCGCAACGAACTCCGTGAGCTCCTCGGTGCCATCATTGCCGAAGACATCACCCTTGAAGGTGAAGTCACCGCCGACGACGCGCCGAAGCCGAAGACCAAGAAGGCTAAGGCCGAGCGCGAGCGCGCGGAGGCCGAGCTGCTGGTGCGCGAGGGTGATGAGCTCACCGAAGAAGTGCTCAACCGCCTCGTGCGGCAGGGGCTCGACTCCGTCAAGGTGTTTGCCTCGTATACCCAGATCGATCTGCGCGACGAACAGGACGCGATTGACCGCGGTGAGCGCGAAGTGCGCCGCACCTTGGCGCGCGACGTCGTTGACGCGGATACGGGCGAAGTCGTGGCCGAAAAGGGCACCATGCTCGCCGATGCCGTCATCAAGCGCATCCGGAAGGCCGACCTCACGAAGGTGCAGGTGTTCGTCGCCTCGGGTCGTGCCGAGTCAACGCTGATCAAGAACACCCTCGCCAAGGATCCGACCAAGCACGAAGAGGAGGCGCTCAAGCAGATTTATGCGCTCCTCCGTCCGGGCGACGCCCCGAATCGTGAGACCGCGAAGCAGGCGCTCGAACGGCTGTTCTTCTCGCCGAAGCGCTACGACCTCGGTCGCGTGGGTCGCTACAAAATCAACCAGCGTCTGCGTCTCAACACGCCGATGTCCACCACGGTGCTCACGAAGGAAGACTTCGTTGAGATCATGCGGCAGCTCGTGGAACTCCACGAAGGCCGTGGCGATGTGGATGACATCGATCAGCTGGGTAATCGCCGCATCCGCTCGGTCGGCGAATTGATCGCGAACCAGTTCTCCGTGGGTCTGTCGCGTATGGCGCGACTGGTCAAGGAGCGCATGTCGATCAATACCGACCCTGAGAAGATTTCGCTGGACGATCTCGTGAACGCACGGACGGTTTCGGCCGTCATTCAGGCGTTCTTCGGCTCGTCGCAGCTGTCGCAGTTTATGGACCAAACCAATCCGCTGGCCGAGTTGACGCACAAGCGCCGACTCTCCGCCCTCGGACCTGGTGGCTTAACGCGTGAGCGCGCCGGCTTCGAAGTGCGAGACGTGCACTACTCGCAGTACGGCCGGATGTGTCCCATTGAGACACCGGAAGGTCCGAACATCGGTCTGATCACGTCGCTCGCCTGCTACGCTCGCGTGAACGATCTCGGCTTCATTGAAACGCCGTATCGTATCGTGAAGGACAGCCGCGTGACGGGTGAAATCGTGTGGCTGGACGCCAACCGCGAAGAAGACGCCATCATCGCGCAGGCGAATTCCAAGCTCAATCCTGACGGGACGTTCGTCGATGATCTGGTGTTGTCGCGCAAACGTGGCGACCTCCCGCTCACGCCGCCGGCCGACATCGATTACATGGACGTGGCGCCGGAACAGCTGGTGTCCATCGCCGCCGCGCTCATTCCGTTCCTCGAGCACGACGACGCCAACCGCGCGTTGATGGGCTCGAACATGCAGCGTCAGGCGGTCCCGCTGCTCAATCCGCGCACGCCGTTTGTGGGAACCGGCCTCGAAGCCACGGTGGCGGTTGACTCCGGCGCCGTTATCATTGCCCGCCGTGCGGGCGTGGTAACCAGCGTCACGGCGGACGAGATCATCGTGGACGCCGGGCTCATTGAAGGGGCCGTTGATGCCGGCCGTCCGCTGGCACGGCTGGGCCATCTCGATCGGTACCGGTTGAAGAAGTACTGGCGGACCAATCAGGACACCGCCATCAACCAGCGGCCGCTGGTGCGCATGGGCCAAACGGTGGCGAAGGGTGAAGTGCTGGCCGACGGAGCTGCCACGGAAATGGGGCAGCTCGCGCTTGGTGCCAACGTGACCGTGGCGTTCATGCCGTGGTACGGGCACAACTTCGAAGACGCCATTGTGCTCTCCGAGCGCCTGGTGAAGTTCGACGTGTTCTCGTCGATCCACATTCAGGAACTTGAACTGCACGTTCGCGACACCAAGCGTGGTCAGGAAGAAATCACGCGCGAAATTCCGAACGTGGCCGAAGAATCGCTGGTCGATCTCGACGAGCGTGGCATTGTGCGCATTGGTGCGCAGGTGAAGCCGGGTGATATCCTCGTCGGCAAGATTACGCCGAAGGGTGAAACCGAGCTGTCGCCGGAAGAGAAGCTGCTCACCGCGATCTTCGGCGAAAAGGCCAAGGACGTGAAGGACAGCTCGCTCAAGGTGCCGCCCGGCATGGAAGGCGTCGTCATCGACGTGAAGATCTTCTCGCGCGTCGAAGATCAGGTGGTGGAGAAGGATCGCGGTGAGCGCATTGGTGAAGTGCGTCGCCTGGAAGGGGAAGAGAAGATCCGCGTGAACGAGGTGCGGGATCTCGAGATGGCGGCCTTGCTTGAGGGAGAAACCGTCTCGTTGGCGCTGAAGGCCGGCACGGTTGAAGAAGCGATTCCGGCGGGGACCACGCTCACGAAGGCGCTGTTGGAGGGGATGCGTTTTGCCACGCTCGACCTCAAGACCTTCCGCGTGGAGAGCAAGAAAGCCAACGATCGCGTGCGTGAGCTCATCGATTCGGCCAACGAGGAGAAGGCCCGTATCGAAGAGCGTGCCGAAGAGCGCATCGACCGCATTCTGCAGCCTGATGAGCTCCCGCCTGGCGTGATCCAGCTGGTGAAGGTGTATCTGGCCGAAAAGCGGAAGATCTCGGTTGGCGACAAGATGGCCGGCCGCCACGGCAACAAGGGTATTGTGGCGCGTATCGTCCCCGAAGAAGACATGCCGTTCCTGCCGAACGGTCGTCCGGTGGACATCGTGCTCAATCCGCTCGGTGTGCCGTCGCGTATGAACGTGGGGCAGATTCTGGAAACGCACCTGGGTTGGGCGGCGAAGCTGCTCAACTTCTACGCGAAGACCCCGGTCTTCGAAGGCGCGAACGAGCGGGAAATCGGGTTGCTCATGAAGCTGGCCGGTTTGCGGTGGGCGCGTGAGACCCTCGAGCTTGGCGCGTCGTCCTTCGACGCGACGCCGCAGGATGTGCGTCACCTGCTCTCCGACATCAAGCCGGATCGTCGTCTCCCGGATAAGGTCGAGCTGTTGGGCGATGCCAATCTGAATGACTTGGCCACGAAGGCCATGTCCGCCGAAACCAAGGCGCTGTTCAGCCGCGTGAAGGAGTTCGTCACGCAGGGTGCCCGCACGGTCGCCGAGCGTGAGCTCGCCGGTGTGCGTGCCTCGTTGGCCATTCATCAGGCCGTTGAGGGAGAGGCGGACGCCGACCTGTTGGCCGGCATCGGCTCGCTCGAGGCGGAAGCCGCGATGAGCCCGGTTGACACGCTGCTGCGCATTGGTCAGCCCGCGCTGGCCGCCATGCTGGCGGGGAAGGATGTGAACGTGGATGCGGCTGGGTCGGAGTTGATCCGACTGGCTGGCCTCACCCCCACCGGCAAGGTGCGACTGCGCGACGGGCGGACGGGCGAAACGTTCAATGCACCGGTGACCGTGGGTGAGATTTATGTGCTCAAACTCAGCCACTTGGTGGACGACAAGATTCACGCCCGCTCCATCGGACCGTACTCGTTGGTGACGCAGCAGCCGCTGGCGGGCAAGGCGCAGTTCGGTGGGCAGCGCTTCGGAGAAATGGAAGTGTGGGCGCTCGAGGCCTATGGCGCGGCGCACACGCTGCAGGAAATCCTGACGGTCAAGTCGGACGACGTGAACGGCCGGAGCCGTGTCTACGAGGCGATCGTGAAGGGGCAGAACCTGCCGGAGCCGGGTATCCCGGAGTCGTTCAACGTGCTGGTGAAGGAACTGCAGGCGTTAGGAATCAAGGTCACGCTCGGTGCCAGCGATGGCACGGGGATTGAGCTGATTGACGCCGGCGGCAACGGTAACGGCGGGGAGGAATAACCATGATCGACTTCCGCAGCTCGCGCGAAGCCCGCGCGTCCGCGTTTGATTACATGTCGGTCCGTATCGCCTCACCTGAGGAGATTCGCGGACCGAAGGACCCCAAGGAGCGCGAACGGCTGGAAATGGCCGGCTTGCGCACCTGGTGGTCGTGGGGCGAAGTCACGAAGCCCGAAACCATCAACTACCGCTCGTTTAAGCCCGAGAAGGACGGCTTGTTCTGTGAGCGCATTTTCGGTCCGGTGAAGGACTGGGAGTGCCATTGCGGGAAGTACAAGCGCATCCGTTACCGCGGCGTGATCTGCGACCGGTGCGGCGTGGAAGTCACGCTCAGCAAGGTCCGGCGCGAGCGCATGGGGCATATCGAACTGGCCGTGCCGGTTGCGCACATCTGGTTCTTTAAAACCCTCCCGTCCCCCATGGGCAACCTGCTCGATGTCACGCTGCGTGACCTCGAGAAGGTGATCTACTATTCCAACTACATCGTCATCGATCCGGGCTCGCAGGAAGTGCGCGAGCGCCAGCTGCTTGATGAGGACGAATACCTCACGCTGCGCCAGAAGGCGAAGGCGGAAGGTGATGCGGCGTTCCAGTGTGACATCGGTGCGCCGGCCGTGCGGGAATTGCTCAAGCGTCTCAACGTAGACAGCACGGCGGAGGAACTGCGCGGGTCGGTGGTTGGTGAGACGTCGCAGCATCGCAAGAAGCAGATGCTCAAGCGCCTCAAGATCGTCGATGCGTTCCGCACCAGCGGCGAGGGCGGGGAGATCCGCAATCGCCCGGAGTGGATGATCCTCGACGTGATTCCGGTGATCCCGCCCGACCTGCGGCCGCTCGTGCCGCTCGACGGCGGACGCTTTGCCACGTCCGACCTGAACGACCTGTACCGCCGCGTCATCAATCGCAACAACCGCCTCCAGAAGCTCATTTCGCATCGTGCGCCGGAAGTCATCCTGCGCAACGAGAAGCGTATGCTGCAGGAAGCGGTGGACGCGCTGTTCGACAACGGTCGTCGCTCCAAGGCGATCCGTGGCCGTGGCAAGCGTCCGCTGAAGTCGCTCTCCGACATGCTCAAGGGCAAGCAGGGGCGGTTCCGGCAAAACCTGCTCGGCAAGCGCGTGGACTACTCCGGTCGTTCGGTGATCGTGGTGGGTCCGGAGCTCAAACTGCACCAGTGTGGTTTGCCGAAGGCGATGGCGCTCGAACTCTTCAAGCCGTTCATCATCCATAAGCTGGTGGAGAGCGGTGAGGCGGAGACCGTCAAGCGCGCCAAGAAAATCGTGGAGCGTGAAAACGCCATGGTCTTCGAAGTGCTTGAAGGCATCATCAAGGACCACCCGGTGCTGCTGAACCGCGCGCCCACGCTGCACCGTCTTGGCATTCAGGCGTTCGAGCCGGTGCTGGTGGAAGGCAAGGCCATTCGTATTCACCCGCTCGTCTGTGCGGCGTTCAACGCCGACTTCGACGGTGACCAGATGGCCGTGCATGTGCCGTTGTCGTTCGAGGCGCAGATCGAAGCGCGCGTGCTCATGCTGTCGTCGAACAACATTCTGAAGCCGTCAGACGGCCGCCCGGTGGCCGAGCCGTCGCAGGACATCGTGCTGGGTTGCTACGTGGCCACGAAGGCGCCCACGGGCTTCGACACGGTGACCTCGAAGGACGCCGCGGCGGTGGCCAAGCTCCCGGCGATGACGACCATCGCTGAAGTGGAAATGGCGATCGCGAACAATCGCGCCACGTACCAGACGCCGATTCGGTGGCTGGACACGAGCGAGGGGAGCGCCACGTGGATTCCAACCACCACGGGACGCGTGCTCTTCAACGCCATCGTGCCGAAGGGACTGCCGTTCCTGAACAAGGACATGAAGAAGAAGGCCCTCGGGGAGCTGGTGTTCCAGAGTTACCGGAATGCGGGGCTCGCCGAAACGGTCGCACTGTTGGATCGCCTGAAGGAGTTCGGCTTCCGCAACGCCACGCGCGGCGGCGTGTCCATCGGGATTGAGGATCTGCACATCCCGAAGGAGAAGGAAACGCTGCTCAAGGAAGCGTCGGAGCGGGTGGAGCGCTTCCAGCGCGCCTACGCCACGGGCAACATCACGAACGGTGAGCGCTACAATAAGGTCATCGATACGTGGACGCATGCGAACACCGACGTGGCCGACGCCATGGTGAAAACCATGCGGGAATCGCAGGGTGGTTTCAATCCGGTGTTCATGATGTTCGACTCCGGTTCGCGTGGTTCACGCGACCAGATCCGTCAGCTCGCCGGCATGCGCGGCCTCATGGCCAAGCCGCAGAAGAAGCTCACCGGTGGTATTGGTGAAATCATCGAAAACCCGATCAAGTCGAACTTCCGCGAAGGGTTGTCGGTGCTGGAATACTTCTCGTCCACGCACGGTGCGCGGAAGGGGTTGGCGGACACGGCACTGAAGACGGCCGACGCCGGCTACCTCACGCGTCGTCTGGTAGACGTCGCGCAGGACATGACGATTCAGGAAGAGGATTGCGGCACCATCCTCGGCCTCGACACGTCGGCGCTGAAGGAAGGGGAAGATGTGATCGAGCCGCTGGCTGAGCGTCTCGTGGGCAACGTGGCGGCCGAGGATGTGCTCGACCCCATGGAGCGTGACGAGGCGGGCCGTCCACGGATGCTCGCGGAAGCGGGCACGTTGATCTCGGAAGAGACGGCACAGCTGATTGAAGATTCGGGCATCGAAACGGTGAAGATCCGTTCTGTGCTCACCTGTGAAGCGAAGCGCGGCCTCTGCCGGATGTGCTACGGCCGGAACCTGGCCACCATGCAGATGGTGGATCTCGGTGAAGCCGTCGGCATCATTGCGGCACAGTCCATCGGCGAACCAGGCACACAGCTTACGCTGCGTACCTTCCACGTGGGTGGAACGGCCTCGCGTATTGCCGAACAGACGATCAAGCGGGTGAAGTACGACGGGGACATCGTGGAGTACGGGGACCGGTTGGTCTTCGTGATCAATAAGGACGGCGAACGCATTGTGACGTCGTACGAAGGCGATGTGAACATCAAGTCGGCGAAGGATGGACACGTGCTCGCGCGCGTTCAGGTGCCGCTTGGGGCCACCATGCTCGTCGCCGATGGCGGCAAGCTGGTGCGTGATGAGGATCGTCGCGACGCCCGTCTGTTCTCGTGGGACCCGTATACGAATCCGATTATCGCCGACGTCGAGGGCACGATCCGTTTCGTGGACCTCGTGGAAGACGAATCCCTGTCCGAAGAACTCGACGAACTGACCGGCTTGCGTCAGCGCGTCGTGATCGAAGACCGGGAGAAGAAACTCCATCCGCACATTGAGATCTGGCAGTCCAAGGGTGGCAAGGAGAAGCGCGTGCGCGACTTCATCCTGCCCGTGGGCGCCATCATCACGATTGAGGATGGTCAGGAGATCACGGCCGGCTTGACGATCGCCAAGGTCAGCCGCGAGGCGTACAAGACGCGCGACATCACGGGCGGTTTGCCGCGTGTCGCCGAACTGTTCGAAGCGCGTCGTCCGAAGGACCCTGCCACGATCTCGGAGATCGACGGCTTTGTCCGCTTTGGTGAAATCAAGCGCGGCAAGCGTGAAGTGTTCGTCCGCCCGGCCAACATTGAAAACGGCCAGTGGACGGTGGACGAATCGCAGGCCGAGCAGGTGTACGAGGTGCCGTCGGGTAAGCACTTGCGCGTGCACGAGGGCGACCGCGTGCGGGCTGGTGACCGTATTTCGGAAGGCCCGGTCAATCCGCACGACATCCTGCGCATCCGGGGCCCGCGTGCCGTACAGGAATATCTGTTGAACGAAGTGCAGGAGGTGTATCGCCTGCAGGGCGTGAAGATCAACGACAAGCACATTGGCGTGATCGTCAAGCAGATGTTGCAGAAGGTGCGCATTGTGGAGTCGGGTGATACGGAAATGCTTGAAGCCGAGCATGTCGATCGCGCCGCGTTCCGCGAAGCGAACGACGCGGCCAAAAAGGCCAAGATCCGTCCGGCCACCGCGGAGCCGCTCCTGTTGGGCATTACCAAGGCCTCACTCACCACCCAGTCGTTCGTGTCCGCGGCGTCCTTCCAGGAAACCACGCGCGTCCTTACCGACGCGGCCATTCGTGGCTCACGAGACGACTTGCTGGGTCTCAAGGAGAACATCATCATCGGTCACCTCATCCCCGCGGGCACCGGTATGTACCGGTACCAAGAGGTGGATGTGGAATCGGATGCCCTCCCTGAGCCGGAGCCGGTGCCGGAAGCGTTGGAGCCGAATTTTGAAGCGCTGTTACCGGCTTTCGAGCCGAGCGCCTTCACGATGCCGGACGAATGAACTAAACCGTACGGATGATGGCGAAAGAGCCGACAACGAGAATCACTGTCTCGTTGTCGGCTCTTTGCATTGGCACCGGCACCTCGCCGCGGAGAACCGCTCCGTTAGGGGGACGGGCGCTCACGCGACGGCCGACGCGCGGCGATCGTTCTGGCGGTGTCGAGCCAGGCGGTGACCTGACCGACCGCAGGCGGAAAGGTGCGTTGGCGATCGGCCAACGGCGCGCTGGACTCGGTAACCCGTGAGAATCGCCCATTCCGCACATCGGTGAGCACGGTCATGAGCACGAGTGAGTCCCCGCGCATGGACACAAATCCACTCACCACGTAGTCGGCCCGGAGTCCCCAGCCGATGCTCATCCGATCCGTCATGCTCCGTGACGCACGCTCCGTGATCTCGCTGGGCACCACATCAAAACGGTCGGCCGGTAGCGCCGACCGGACGGCGTTCGCCGCGTCGCGGGTGGTACCGGAAAGATCCCGCTTTCCAGTGGCGTTCGTATAGGCTGCCACCACCACGCGCAGGCGGCCGTCAGTGGGGGGCGGGAGGAGTTGCGCGATGCGCCCCGCTGAACGCGGCCCCTCGAAGTTGGTGAGTCGTCCTTCGCGGGCGAGGGCACTGTCCATGTGCAGCAGCGCCTGCGCCATCGAGTCGGCGAAGATCCGTCCTACTTCACGGAGGAATTGCTCACGGTTTACCGACGTGGTCATGCCGCTGGCGTCGCGAACCATTACACGCGTCTCGCCCGGTGCGGACAGCGTGGGAGTTGGCACTCGCGGAGCGTTGGTCGCCGTGGCCAATGCACTCCGTTGAACGCTGGCGTTTACCGCGAAGCGTTTCGACACGGCGGCCGCGATGGCCAACGATTCGGCTGCTGTGATCACGACGGTCACGGGGAGTCCGCGCGCGCCGTCGGAGAGATCGCGAAACGCCGAGTCCCCCAACGATGCTCCGGGAGTGGCGGGAGCGACGGACATGGTGCGAGAGCGGTCGCCGCCGGGGCCGGCATCGCGCGCGTCCAGAATGCCGGACGCCAAGAACGGGATACTTCCCGGGCTGGTGCGCCGACCGCGCTGGGCGGTGACAAACGCGCCAATGGCGATGACGACAGCGCCGATGACCAGGGCGGCGCGCCTTGTCCGCTTCGTACGGGAACCGCGAGGGGATGAGATCGGGGTGCCAGACATCGGCGGGAGTGCTTCCAGCTCGGCCAGGAGCTGTCGCGCTGAGGCTGGCCGTTTGCTGGCGTCCTTTTCGAGGCACCGCATGATGAGCCGTGAGAACGGCTCTGGGATGTCGGCGTATGTAACGTGCGGGGCCGTTGGAATCTGCGTGAGCTGTGCGGCCAGCGTCGCTTGAGGAGAGGTGCCCGTAAAGGGCGAGCTCCCCGTGAGTAATTCGTAGGCGAGCAGCCCGACGCCGTAAATGTCCACCCGGTGGTCGGCGGCCGGGTCCGCGGCTAATTGCTCGGGCGCCATGTACGCCGGCGTTCCAATGGCCATGCCCGTTGAGGTGCCGCCGTGCACCGGAATGGAGGCGCTCAGCGCCTTGGCCACGCCGAAATCGGTGACCAGCGCGTGCATGCCAGAGGTGAGAATATTGTCCGGCTTGATATCCCGATGCACAATGCCGCGTTCGTGCGCGTAGGCGAGCGCATCGAAGACATCGTGGAGAATGCGGCCCACATCCCGCGGTGCCAGGCGCGTGGCGGTATTGAGGGTACCCCGGAGCGACTCCCCGTCGATGTATGGCATGGAGAACCACAGCAAGCCGTCATCATCCCCGGCGGCCAGCAGTGGAACGATATGGGGATGTTGGAGTTGCGCCGCCAGCTGAATTTCGCGGCGGAAGCGCTCCACATTGACGCCGGCTGCCAACTCGGGGGGGAGCACTTTGACCACCACGCGGCGCTGGAGGGCGCGCTCCGTTGCCACGAAGACGCGGGACATGCCAGCCCCACCGAGCTCGCGCTCGATCTGGAACTCGCCGTCAAGGGCGCGCTGGAGTCGATCTTGGAAGTCGCTCACGGGTTGCTCACGAGAAACCAACAGTCCGGTACAGTTACTGCCAGATACCCTGCATACTACTACACATCGGAACGGGGGACCGCCATGGCATACCGTCGTACCCTCCGATACGTTCACACGGTCCCGCCGTTCACTCACCTGTCCGTGCCGGCAGAGATGCCGGGGAGTTCCCGATGAGGTCGTTGAAGAACCGGCGAAGCCTTCGCCATCAGGTCCGTCTCGGTCGCGTGCTGGTGTGTTGCACGGGAAGCTTGCTGCTCGGCGTGTGGGGGTGTGCCAGCACGGCTGGCGGTTCCTCCGGTAAGGCGTCTGGCGGCAGCGACTTCACCGGAAGCGTTGTCCAAACCGCCGTGCTGCAGAACGCGCAGGGGTCGGCGACTGGCATCAACATGGTGTCCACCACCGAGGTCAACAGCACGCTCATCAATGCGCCGGTGGACAAGACGTGGGCAGCACTGCAGTCGGCCTACGTCACGCTTGGCATTCCGGTCACGGAGTTGAACCAGCAGCAGCGTACGATTGGCAATCCGACCTACCGCATCCGGCGTCGCATTGGCGACGTGCCCACCATGCGCGCGCTCGACTGTGGCGGGGATTCGGGGATGCCGAACGCGGAGACGTATCAACTGCTCCTCACCGTCAAGTCGCGCGTCATCGCCAACGAGGCCGGTGGGAGTGTGGTGCAGACGACGCTGGAGGGCACGGGACGGAATGCGACCACCTCGGCCAGCAGCGATGTGCGGTGCTCGTCGATGGGTGCGTTGGAGAAGCGGATCGCCGACTTGGTGAAGGGCGCGGTATCGGCCAAGTAGGGTGCGCCGAACCAGTTGACCTGCTAGCCAAACCGGACTAAGCTTAGGGTTCTGTTCCGTGCCGCCATCGGCTCCTGTGTACCGGGCCGCGGCGATCCACGTAGAAGTCGACGTCCGAACACCCGGCCGGCTTGGCCGCCTGGGCAACCATTCTCGCATGCCTACGATTAATCAGCTGGTTCGCCGCGCCCGGAAGGACGTGGTGGAGAAGTCCAAAGCCCCCGCGCTGAAGAGCAATCCCTTCAAGCGTGGCGTGTGCACTCGCGTCTACACCACGACGCCCAAGAAGCCCAACTCGGCGCTGCGCAAAGTTGCGCGTGTTCGTCTCACGAACCAGCTCGAGGTCACGGCCTACATTCCCGGTGAAGGGCACAACCTGCAGGAGCACTCCATTGTGCTCGTGCGCGGTGGTCGTGTGAAGGACCTTCCCGGCGTGCGTTATCACATCGTTCGGGGCACGCTTGACGCATCGGGCGTCAACGGCCGTAATCAGAGCCGTTCGAAGTACGGCACCAAGCGTCCCAAGAAGGGCGCCGCGGCTGCTGCAGCCGCCAAGGGAGGTAAGAAGAAATGAGCCGCCGCAAGAGCGCCGTGAAGCGCACGGTTCTTCCTGACGCACGCTATGACAGCCAAACCGTCTCGAAGTTCATCAACAACCTGATGATTCAGGGCAAGAAGTCCACCGCCGAAGGGATCTTCTACGGCGCCATGGATATCGTGGAAGCCAAGACCAGCCAGCCGGGCGTGGGCGTGTTCAAGCAGGCCTTGAACAACCTCAAGCCGGTGGTTGAAGTGAAGAGCCGTCGCGTTGGTGGTGCCACCTATCAGGTGCCCGTCGAAGTGCGTCAGGATCGTCGGTCGGCCCTCGCCATGCGTTGGTTGATCGGGTATTCACGCGACCGGAACGAAAAGTCCATGGCGGAGAAGCTGGCCGCGGAAGTGCTGGCGGCGAGCCGTGGCGAAGGTAATGCCATCAAGAAGAAAGAAGACACCCATCGGATGGCCGAGGCCAACAAGGCCTTCGCGCATTACCGCTGGTAAACGTTCCCGCAGAGGAACGCAAAAGCGACAGGCCCCGGGACATACTCCCGGGGCCTGTCGCTTTTTCAAGGAGGCGTGCCGTCGCGAATTACGATGAGGGCAACGTCATGCCACCGTCTGCCGCCATAATGGCGCCGTGCACCGTGGTGCCGGGCATGAGCAGGACCGTTGGCGCGGTAACCGTGGTCATTTCGCCAACCACGCCCACCGTCGCGGACTCAATCACGATCTCTTCCTCGGAGATGATCGGCCCGCTGACACGCGACCCCGCTTCAATGGCGATCCGTCCACGTGCTGCGCAGGAGCCGAGGAGCAATCCGCCGGACTGCACACGCACATCACCATGCGCCTTGATCGATCCCGACACCCGGGCGCCACGGCTGACGATGATGGATCCGGTTGCAATGACGGACCCCACCAGCTCGGCTCCTGTTGGAATCACCAGGTCACCGGTTACGCGCCAGTAGTTTGGTCCCATTGACACCGATTTCTCCGGCGTGAAGGGGCGGTAGCCACCGCTGGGCGCGTCCAACTCCGCAGGTGCGATGGATCCCGCAGTGTTCGCCCCCGCCACGTGAATAGTTGCTGCCTCCAAGCGGTCAAACTCCACATCGGTGGCCAGCGTGATCGACTGATCTGAGGTCGCACGGCCCAGCAGGCGCGTCCCCGCCTCGACGTCGAGACGGCCGCGTGCATGCACCCAGCGCAAGATTGTGGAGTCGTGTCCCAAGAGGATATCGCGCTGACCCAGGAGGGCACGGTACGTCACGTTGGGATTTCCGCGGATGGTGACGCGCGCGAGACACTCCCCCTCAAGGACCGAATGCTCCGCAGGCGGCTCACCGTCCATGAGGACCACCATATCGGTGATGGACTTGGGCGCCGCCCCGATGGGTCGCCCCCGTGAGTGCGAGCGAACCACCGAGCCGTCGGACAGACGCGGCGGCACCATGGCGCCTCGCAGCCCCTCTTGCGTGGCCAGCTGTGTGTACGAGTCCGCAAAGAAGGTCAGGCGCCCTGCATCGTTGCCAACCGCGTTCAGCGGGGCTGCGTCACGCGGCTTGATCAACTCAATAAAAGCCGGAATGAGCGGCACGCAAATCCAGGCCAGAAACGCGCCCAGCAGCAACACGAAGCTCAGGAGTGGAGGGAGCACAGGCATATCCATGATCACGCCTTCGCCGGTTTCTTGGTCCGATGCCGCTCGGTTTTCTGCCAGTGCACCGGCTGACCACGTAGCCAGGAATCGCGTGAGAGCGAAGCCCGGCCGACCGACATGATGCTGACGAGAAATCCGAGAAAGAGGAACGGCAGCATGCGGATGCGTTCGCGTGACCCATCCAGTCGGCTGGCCGCCGCCACCTGAAAAAACGCGGCGAAGTTCCCAACCGTGTTGAACGAATACACCATGAGCATGGTGACCCGTCCCCACGTTTCCGGATATCCCGCATAGAACAGCGTGACCGCGCACACCCACCCGAGGAGCAGGACAAGCGGTACCGCGAACACGCCCATAAGGAGGACGCCGTCGAGCACCTGCCGGAACGGAAGGTCGCGACGGTTGCGCAGCAGCGCGCCGACATAGCGGCGCAGCGCCTGATTGTGCCCCTTGGCCCAACGCTTGATCTGCCGGATACGCGATTCCCATGTCTCCGGCACTTCTTCGTAACACTCCGAGCGGTTCTGGTACACCACGTCCCACCCGTTAATCACGAGTCGGACGGTGAGATCGGTGTCTTCCGCCAGCGAACTGATGTTCCACCCGCCCACCTGTTCGAGCGCCGTGCGACGCACCCCGCCTACGGTGCCGCCGTACTGTGGCACCAGCCGCAGATTCATGCGTGCTTGCTGATCCACCTGATAGCCGCCGGCCCGTTCGAGATCGAGCAGGCGGGTGAGGAGCGAGAGCCCCACATTGAGCGGGACCACACGTCCCATTACGGCACCGACTTCCGGATCGAAAAAGGGCGCCACCAGCTGCTTGAGCAGCCGTACGCCGGGGATGTAATCGGCATCAAAGACCAAGGCGATTTCCCCGCCGTGCATCGCCATCGCCTCTGCCAGGGCCGCCGCCTTTCCGGGCGTTCCGTCATCGCGCAGAAACGGCTGCACCCGCCCGGGAAAGTTTGCTTCGTACTCACGCAGAATCGCCCGGGTGTCGTCCTGCGAGCGATCGTCGATTGGCACAATCGTCAGACGATCTTCGGGATAGTCACAGGTGAGCAGGGCATCAAGCGAATCGCGCACCACGCGTGATTCATTGTGGGCCGGCACAAACACCGTGAGCGGCGGCCAATTTGCCTGAATGACATCAACGAAGGGTTGCCGATGTCGACCGAACAGCCGGTTCAGCGTAAAGAAGTAATGGCGCAGCGTGTAGATCGCGAGTACAAAGACGCAGAACCACAGACCGATGTTTGCCGCCGCAATGATGGTCATGTCTACGTCGCCGGCGCGACGGATGGACCGCCTTTGGGGGGCACGATGGGACCGCCGCTCGCGGGTGTGGGGCGCGGACGCGGGAAGGCCCGGAGTTGACTGTGCGGTACCACCGGCGGGCGACGATCCACAGCATCCAGCACGCCGCCGGAACGCCAACTCATGCCCCAGCCATACAGCGCGACATACACAAACACGTCAATGAGCACACCGAATACGAAATACAGCATCGGCATGGCGAGCAGCGAGGCGCGTTGGATAATCCAGGCGTGGATCGTGGCCTGCATGGGCAGCATGATGGCCAGATGCCCAAGTAGCAGTACCACCATCGCCACTTTCTGCCAGAGCAGAAAGTCGAACACATGAAAGGTGAACGCCACTAAAAAGGGGGCGAGCAGCAGCACAACGACACCGCACACCACGAGCCCGGAGACGTAGTCGGGGAGCGAATAGGCAAACGGCGGCGGAGCGAGCCAAAACCAGATTTGCGCCGTGAGCTGTACGATGGCCAAAAAGCGCATGAAATACGCCGCGGGCACCCAGCGCCCTCGTAGCACGACACCAAGCACGGCCAGCACGCCAACGAGCACCCAGCCGGAGATCATATCCAGCGTGCTGGGCCACGCGGCTTCGCTCGTGAAGAACGGTACCGCCACGTAGAGCGGGCCCAGTTCAACGATGCGTGTGGACACCCCACCGGGGAGCCCAAGCGGCACGCGAACAAACTCGAAAAAGCTGCGCCATCCGTCCATGAGCGGATCGAGCAGCAACAGCATGACCACCATGCTGACGGTAGGGAGCACCAGCACATCAACGAGCAGCGTCCACGACACCTCAAGGCCAATCATGGCCCGATGCGGGGCGATCCGCCCACCGCGGAATCCGCGGTCGCGTAGTGGATCGGTACGCCGTGATGGTCTACCGCTGATTCGAGAAATGCGAGTCGCCTCGGAAAATTGGAAACGTGCGGACGCGTCGTTCGCCGTTAGGACGCGCGGGCTAAGCGCGCAAGCGTGTCAGCAACTTGTAGCATTTTGTGGCGCCGCGGGCCGTGTATGCGGCCCGGGT
>CANHTA010000043.1 GCA_947463135.1 Gemmatimonadota bacterium | reverse complement strand
TGGCCACGGCGAGCATCGCTTCATGAACGAGCGTGTGCGGATGCCGCCGATCGATGTAGCCCTCGCCGTAGATGCCGGCGTTGAGCTCCCCGCGCCGCAGGGTGAACCCCTCGATATTCAGCGTGCCGGTGAACCGAACCGGCCCCGCCGTGGCGTTGGCCATGAGGTTGGGCTGGGTGAGGTAGCCCTCGGTGTAGCGGCGACCCAGCAGGGCGGGGTTGGCGGTGGTAAGCAGCCCGGTCGCCATCGCGCCAACCTGCCACCGGGGAAGGCCCGTGGCGTGCGCCCCACGAGACGCGGCCGGGTGGCTGTCGGCCGGCGCGGTTGGGTGGTGCTGCGCCTGGGTCACGCGGGGCGACAGTACGAGGAGCGCCAGCACGAGGAGCGACGGCACGAGCAGCGACGGCATGAGCACCAAGGCGGCGGCGGGGCATCGCACGGCGCTCAGCCGTGTTCCGCGATGCGCCGGGGCGCCGTATCTTTCTGCCGAGTTGATGTACGCCTCCGTCAACACCGTGCCGCGCCCATCGTCGCCCATCGCCATGAAACGTTTCCTCCCCGTCGGCCTGCTTGGCGTGTTCGCCCCCACGCTGCTCCCCGCCTGCTTGGCTGCCCAGACCCTCGAGCTTACCGCGTCGCCGTCGACGGCTACCATTTATCGCGTCAAGCCTCAGGATAATTCGCTCATTCCGCTGGGGGCCGGTGCGGCGAAGTTCAAACTCGAGAAGAACGACCCCAACACGATTGTGGTACGACAGGAAGGATTTCGTGACGTGCGACGATCGTTTCCGAAGGATGTGGATTACAAGGATAAGCAGTTCACGATCTTTCTGAGCAAGCGTATCGTGACCGTGGCGGCGTTGCCCTACGATGCCACGATTTACGTGAATGGTGAGCCTCGTGGGCAGCGGCAAGTTGAGGTGGAGGTTGACGAAGGGGGCTCGGCAACGGTGGAGCTCCGGAGCCCGGGCTTTGCTCCCGTGAAGCGGGTGTACCGCTGGGAAAAAGGGAGCACGCAGTATCCGGTGGCGAATGATCGCTTTGAACTGGTGGACCGTCGCGTGTCCGTGATGGCGTCTCCTTCGGGCGCGGAGATCTACGTCGGTGAGTCCAAGATGGGCGATGGCGATGCCGACGTGGTGGTGGCGCGGGGGGGCTGCACCACGGTGCGCGTGCAGAAGGCGGGATGGAGTCCCACCGAGCGTCAGTATTGCAATAAGGAAGGACTCCCGGACACGCCGGCGAGCGATCGTGTGACGCTGTCGGGACGGCTGGTGTCCATCAATGCGCCGTCGGGCGCGCGCATTTTTGTGAACCAGAAGCAGGCCGGCACCGGTTCGTTTGCGGTGAAGATTGCCGATGGCACCTGTGCGAAGGTCCGCGTTGAGCAGCCGGGTTTTGTGAGTTGGGATCAGGAATTGTGTTCGCAGGACAATGCGCCCGTTCCGCAGCTGGAGTACGCCGTGGAGCTGGAGCCGGACGAGTCGTATGCGGCGTCGGTGGCCAGCGATCAGGCGAACGTGAACATCACGGTGGAAGTGGGCCCCAAGGTGCTGGAGGTGCAGGCGTGGAAACTGCTGTCCAGCATTGTGCTGGGCAGCTTTGATATCCTGGAGAATTCCGACAGCCAAACCGGCTATCTGCGCACGGCGTGGCAAACCAAATCGTGGGCCGCCACCGGCACGGTGATCCGCACCCGCGTTATCGTGAAGCGGCAGAGCGATTCGCCGCTGCGCTACGTGGTGAAGATTGTCTCCGAGCACAACAAAGACGCGCGCATATCGTCGTCGGAAGATGAGAATTTTTATCCGTGGGATCGTCTGCTGAACAGCTACAAAGACATGATCAGCGAGATGCAGGCCCGGCTGAAATAGCGGAACGCGCTCCGACATACACAAAGGCGGGCACCGAGGTCGGTGCCCGCCTTTGTTGTGTCATCCTGCTGTGGTGTTGCTCTACCTCAGCGCCTTGTAGCGGTAACCCATGATGCCGGCACCGGTCGCCTTCAGGGTGACGGTCTTGGTCTCGCCCTTCTTAATGGGGCCCGATGCTTCCGTGACCGTGGACACGACCGCGCCCGCGATATCAAGGAACTCAATGGTGACGGGATACTGCCCAACTGCCGGGGCCACTTGCTCCAGCGTGATCACCAGCGTGGCCATATCCTTCCGGCGATCAAAGCTGGTGATGTCCACCTTCACCGGCAGCGCTTCGGCAAACGTCTGGTACTTCACGAGGGAATCGGTCCACGCCTTCACCTCAACCGGCTTCTTGGCGGTTTGGGCCGCCTTCGCGAGCCCCTGCGCCGCGTAGGCAAAGAGCATCCAGCCATCGTAGTTGTTCGGATCGATTTCCACGAGCTTGCGCGTGGGATCGAACATCATCGCAAACTGATCTTTGCCGTAGTGCGCCGCCGCCACGTTCCGCAGGGCATCACGGTTGAAGGGATTCACCTTGGCGGCGGCCTGAAAGAGCTTCAGCGCATCTTCCGACTTGTTGGCCCGCGTGGCAATCACCCCGCCCGTGGTGAGGGCAATGTCGGTGGCCGTCGCCTGCGTGAGCAGCGGCGTATACACCGTGGGAATGAGCGCCGTATCCTTGGCCATGGTGAGCGCATCGGCCCACGCATTCAGCAGGTTCGGGGCGTCAGGGTTATCCGGGTTGGTGGCGAGCATGGTTTTGAAGCCATCCGCCGCCTCGCGCGCCACGGCCTTCTGTTCGTCGCCCGTTTTCTCCTGAGCCTCTTCCAACTGGCTCATGGCGGCGTAATACATGCTGCTGCTCTTCAGATCACGGTACGTGGTATCGTCAGCCGCGTACTTCACCACATGCTTCCAGTGCATGATGGCGTTGGCGCGATCCTTCCGGGCGTTGGCCACACTGGCGAGCACATAGTGCGGGTACGGGTTGGTGGCTGACATCATCATGGAGCGCTTCGCGAAGTACTCGGCGGAGTCCAGCTTGCCGCTGTTGGAGGCATCCAGCGCCGCCTTCGTGGCGGCGAGCCACACTTCGTTCATGCGCATGGCGGCAATGTCCGCCGTGCACACGGGGAGCGCGGCCACGATGGCTTTGTACGCCACGTCCATGTTCGCGATGATGTCATACGACGCCGTCGGGTTCGTTACGAAGCCCAGTTCGCTGCGAGCGGGGGCATCGGCGAGGCCGGGCTCAACGCCCCAGATCGTGAGCGCCTGCACCAGCGACAAGTTGTAGCCGGCTGGATTCTTGGCGAAGCGTTCCGGCTTCGTGTCGAGTTCCTTCATGATCTCCCGCAGCACCTTCTTCCGTGCGTCGGGTGCCGTCGCGCTGCGCGCGGTTTGAAGCTTGAGCGACAACAGCGTCAGCTCTTTCGGGGAATTCTGGTCGATCTCACAGGCTGGGGCGACGCCGCCACCGGGCTGAGCCTGCATCATCGACGGAACGAGTGCCACTCCGGACAGCGACACCACGGTCGCGACACCGGCCATGAACGTCAAACGCATGACGTCTCCTAAATGCGAAAAAGTGCGGGAGAATGGGCCAGCAAGCCGGCCGGGGGTTCTGTTGTGGACCCAGTGTCCTATCTTGAAAACTACTATGGCTGACCGGATCCGCACGCGGTTCCTTGTAATTGGCAGTGGAGTCGGCGGACTCCATGCCGCTTGGCGTGCCTCGGCACACGGGTCGGTAACGATCCTCACCAAGCGTACGCTCTTTGATTCGGCCACGGCCTACGCCCAAGGGGGCATTGCGGCCGCCCTCGGCGCGGGCGATTCCAGCGACCTGCACCGACAGGATACGCTCGCCGCCGGCGCCGCGTTGTGCGATGCCGAAGCGGTTCAGGTGCTGGTGGAGGAAGGACCGGCCCGGGTGCGCGAACTCCAGGCGGCTGGGGCCCGCTTCGATCTCGACCCCGACGGCGACTTCAAGCTGGGGAAGGAAGCGGCACACTCCCGCCACCGCATCGTGCACGCCCACGGTGACCAGACCGGCGCCGAGGTTGCCCGCACGCTGGTGGCCAAAGTGCGCGAGGCACCGAACATTCAGGTGGTTGAAATGGCCCGGGTGCTCGATCTGCTCCTTTATGAGGATGAAGACGGGGTCCAGTGTGCGGGGGTTCGCGCCAGCCTCTCCGGTCGGCCCGTGGAACTGGTGGCGGACGCGACCGTGCTCGCCACTGGCGGGTGCGGTCAGATTTACCGATACACCACCAATCCACAGGTGGCCACCGGTGACGGCTTCGCCATCGCGCACCGGGCCGGTGCACGGCTGGCGGACATGGAGTTCGTCCAGTTTCACCCCACGGCCCTCGATACCCCGGAGAATCCGCTCGCCCTGATTTCGGAAGCCGTGCGGGGGGAAGGGGCGATCCTGCTCAATGGCCGCGGGCAGCGGTTTATGCCCAAGCGCCACCGCCTGGCCGAACTCGCCCCACGGGATGTCGTGGCCCGCGAGATTTTCCGCGAGCAGCAGCAATTTGGCACGGTATTTCTGGACGCCACGAAGCTCGGCACCAACTTCGCCACGCGCTTTCCCGGCATCCTCGCCATCTGTCGAGCCCGTGGCATCGATCCGCTTCACGAGCCGATTCCGGTAACGCCGGCCGCGCATTACATGATGGGTGGGGTGATGACCGATCTCGCCGGCCGTTCCAGCATTGCGCGCCTGTATGCCGTTGGTGAGGTGGCCCGTACCGGCGTACATGGCGCGAACCGGCTGGCCTCCAACTCCCTGCTGGAGGGGCTGGTGTTCGCGGAACGGGTGGCCCGTGACATGGAGCAGACGCCGCAGGGCCTTCCCGTGCCTGACGCCACCGCGTGGGACGTGCCCGTCCTCGACGATCGCGGCGCCGCCCAGGTGGCCGCCGACGAGATCCGCGCGCTCATGTGGAGCTATGCCTCCATCGCCCGCACGGCCCCCGGTTTACGCCGCTGCATGGCGGCCTTGCAGCTCATCGGTGACCGGCTCCCACCGGGGGCGACCGAAGAGCGGAATCTGCACACCACCGCCATGCTGGTGACGGAAGCCGCCCTCCTGCGCAAGGAGTCGCGTGGAGGGCACTTCCGGAGCGATTTTCCCAAGACCCGCCGGAAATGGCAGGGTAAGCATATAACGTGGTAACAGCAGAGTAGGGAGTACGGAGTACGGGGTAGGTAGTACACCCCCTCACGTCCCCCTACTCCCGACTCCGTACCCCCGACTTCGCCGTTACAGCATGACCATCCTTGAGGCCCACTACGACCCCGCGCTCGCCGCCGACATCCGCGCTCTTGCCAAGCAGCGGAACGCGGTGATCCTCGCCCACAATTACGAGCGTCCTGAAATTCAGGACGTCGCGGATTTTGTTGGCGACTCCCTCGGGTTATCGCGCGAGGCCGCTAAAACAGAAGCCGACGTCATTGTCTTTTGCGGCGTGCATTTCATGGCGGAAACGGCGGCGATCCTTTCGCCGCACAAAACCGTGTTACTCCCCGATCTGGCCGCCGGCTGTTCCCTCGCCAGCACGATCAATGCAGAACAGCTGCGGGCGTGGAAAGCGCAGCATCCGGGCGCGGTGGTGGTGGCGTACGTGAATACCTCGGCCGAGGTGAAAGCGGAGAGCGATTACTGCTGCACCTCCGGCAATGCGGTGGACGTGGTGAATGCCATTCCGGCCGACCGCGAGATCCTGTTTCTCCCCGACATGTTTCTGGGCGCCCATGTGCGGCGCGAGTCGCGACGGGACAACATCCATGTGTGGCTTGGCGAATGTCATGTCCATGCCGGCATCGATCCCGAGCATATCTCGAACATGCGGGCGAAGCACCCCGGCGCTGAATTTCTGATTCATCCCGAATGCGGCTGTGCCACGCCGGTGGTGGAAGCCATCAGCGCCGGCGCCATCGACGCCGACAACGTGCATATCCTCTCCACCGAGGGGATGATTCAGCGCCCCGGTCAGACCGATCAGGACACGTTTATCGTGGCCACGGAGATTGGCATTCTGCACCGGTTGCGCCGCGCCAATCCCACCAAGCATTTCATCGCGGCCAACGATCGGGCCCAGTGCGCGTACATGAAAGTCACCACGTTGCCGAAGGTGCGTGATGCACTCCTGCACCTGCAGCATCGCATTACGGTGCCACTGGAGATCGCGGCCCGCGCGCGGGTGGCCATTGAGCGCATGGTCGCCATCGGCGGGCACTCCGGCGTGAGTCCCTTCGGCCCTGACGACCCCGGCGAATGACGGCGTACCATCCGCCCCTGCGTCCCACGCCGGCTACCGGGCAGCCGGCCATCGCAGCGCCCCTCATGGCGGCGCCCCTCAACGCGACGGCCGTGCACTTTCCGCTGTCGGACGCAGAGCTTGCCGCGCGTGTTCGGCAGGCGCTGCAGGAAGATGAGGCCTTCCACGATGTGTCCACGCTGGCCACGGTCCCCGAAACGCATCAGGTGCGCGGTGCCATTGTTGCCCGACGCGACGGCGTGGTGGCGGGTGTGCCGTTGGCCGCGGAGGCGTTCCGTCAACTCGATGAGGCGGTCACCATTCACGTGCAGGCCAACGACGGGGCGGCGGTGCGGGCCGGCCAGGTGGTGATGCAGATCAGCGGGCAGGCGCGCGGCATGTTGTCGGCGGAACGGACGGCGCTCAACTTCCTGCAACACCTCTCCGGTATTGCCACGCTCACCCGCAGCTTTGTGGACGCGATTGCCGGCACGTCGGCGCGTATCCTCGATACCCGCAAAACGACGCCGGGATGGCGCGTGCTGGAGAAGTACGCCGTGCGCGCCGGCGGTGGCACGAACCACCGCATGGATCTCCGCAGCGGGGTGCTCATTAAGGACAATCATCTGGCCGCGGTTGATGGCGATATCGCCATGGCGGTGGCCTGCGCGCGCGGCCTTGTGGCCGGTGGGACGGCCATCCAAGTCGAGTGCGATACCCTCGAGCAGGTTGACGCCGCCGTGGCCGCCGGTGCGGATTGGGTGTTGCTCGATAACATGTCGCTCGCGCAGCTGCGCGACGCCGTACAGCGGTGCCGCGGGGTGGTTATTACCGAAGCGTCTGGCGGCGTTTCGCTGCACACGGTGCGCAGCATCGCCGAAACGGGCGTGGATCGTATCTCGGTTGGGGCGCTCACGCATTCGGCTCCCGCGCTTGACCTTGGCCTTGATTTCGACGAACGGTAACGTCGTCGGAAAGGATGGTTCTGTATGCCGATTCGTCTCCCCCCGATCACGGATCACGCCTCCCACATTCTGCTGGAAGGTTTGGTGGATTACGCGGGGCTCTATCCACCAGCCGCCCTCGCGATGTCCAGTGCGGTGCGGCAGTACGCGCAGTACCGTGCGGCCGGGTCAGGCTGGATGCTGGGACGGTTTATCTGTCCTGCGCAATCGCTGACCGCTTTTTCGGAAGCGGCTGACCCGTTGTTGCCACGTGATGCCGGCGCCATCCCTTGGCGTCTGTCGGTCACGGGCAGCCCCGATCTCGCCGGTGATCTCGCTGAAATCGCTGCGTTTGGCCAACGCCATCGCGTCTGTTTTGAGGAGTGTGGCGCCCTGGTGGACGCGTACGAGCGCAAAGTGCTCTCCGTTCACGATGTGGAGCACACGGCGGCCGTAACGCCACCCGAATGGCTCACGTACCTCGAGGTGCCGCTGGACGGGGACATGGAGGCCATCATTGCGGCCATTGCCCGCGTTGGGAAGCGGGCCAAGCTGCGCATGGGTGGCACAACCCCCGATCTCATTCCGCCGCCATCCGCCGTGGTGCGTTTTCTTCAGGCGTGCGCCACGCACGGCGTTGTCGCGAAGGCCACGGCCGGTTTGCACCATCCGTTGCGTGGCACCTATCGCCTCACCTATGCGCCCGATGCCGCCTCAAGCCGCATGTACGGATTTCTGAATGTGGCGCTCGCCGCCGCGCACGTAGGTCGCGGCGGCAGTGCGTTAGAGACCATGCAGCTGCTGGAGGAGTCCAACGCTGAGCGCATTGCGTTCAGCGACACCCACATCGTGTGGCACGGCCCGGATCACGCCCTCACCTTCACGCGTGACCTCCTGCTGCAGATGCGGCAGCAGGGGCTCGTGAGCTTCGGCTCCTGCTCCTTCACCGAGCCGGTTGACGAATCCCGGGCCCTCGGCTGGCTCTAACCTGCGGTGCGCAACGGCATGCGCTAAACTCCCTACATGTCGATTGATCCAACCAACGATCCTGCGCTGCGCTCCTGGGTGCAGACCGCCAATCTGCGCGGAGCCGATTTCCCCATTCAGAATCTGCCGTTTGGCATTTTCCGACGCGCAGGCACCCGTGAAGCGCCGCGCGTTGGCGTGGCCATTGGCGCCGCCATTCTCGACATCGCCGCCTGCCTGGCGGCCGGACTCTTCGATGACGACAGCGCGGCGCGCGCCGCTGCCACGGCGTGCGCAATGCCGACGCTCAATGAGCTGATGTCGCGTGGCCCCTCAGCGCGTCGCGCGCTCCGTCAGGCGCTCTCCGCATTGCTGGCGGACTCCGTGGCCGCGCACCGTCGTCAGATCGCTGAACATGCGCTCGTTCCGCAGCAGGAGGCCGAGCTGTTTTTGCCGGCGCAGATTGGTGATTACACCGACTTTTACGCGTCGGTGCATCACGCCACCAATGTGGGCTCCATGTTCCGCCCCGATCAGCCGTTGCTGCCGAACTACAAGTGGGTCCCGATCGGGTATCATGGCCGCGCCTCGAGTATCGTGGTCTCCGGCACGCCGGTGCGCCGTCCCGTGGGACAGCGGAAAGGGCCGAATGACGAGGTGCCGTCGGTTGGCCCATCACGATCGCTCGATTACGAACTGGAACTCGGGGCGTTCGTCGGGACCGGGAACGCCCTCGGCGAACCCATTCCAATGGCGCAGGCCGATGACCATCTGTTTGGGCTCTGCTTGCTCAACGATTGGTCTGCGCGCGACCTGCAGGCATGGGAGTATCAGCCGCTCGGGCCCTTTCTGGCCAAGAACTTCGCCAGCTCCATCAGTCCGTGGGTGGTAACGTTGGAGGCGCTCGAACCATTCCGGGCTCCGTTGGCGCCGCGTGCCGAGGGCGATCCAGCCCCGTTACCGTATCTCACCGACCGCGCCGATCAGGAACGGGGCGGCTTTGCCATTACAGTGGAAACGTGGCTTCGCACGGCGCGCATGCAGGAGGCGGGGGAGCCGGCGGTCCGGATTACGCAGGGGCAGGCCACCGATCTCTATTGGTCGATGGCGCAAATGCTGGTGCACCACGCCAGTAACGGCTGTAACCTGCGTGCTGGCGATCTCCTGGGCAGTGGTACCATCTCCGGGCCCTCCCCGGAGAGTCGCGGCTGCCTGCTTGAGCTCACGTGGCGTGGCGCCGAGCCGATCACCCTGCCCAACGGTGAAAGCCGCGCTTTCTTGCACGACGGGGACGAGCTCCAGATCACCGCCTTTGCCGAGCGTGACGGGGCGGTCCGTATTGGATTCGGCGTCTGTACCGGGGTTGTGTTGCCCGCCTGAGGAACGTTCGTCCCACGCCGGTCGTTCGTTTTGCCATATGTCCGACCTGCTGTTCGCCCGGTCCCAGATGGCCATGTCGCTGGCCTTTCACATCATCTTTGCGGTGGTGGGTATCGGCATGCCCGCGCTGATGGTGATCGCCGAGTGGCGGTGGCTCCGCTCGGGTGACCCGATGCAGCTTGAACTCGCCAAGCGCTGGTCCAAGGGCACGGCAATCCTCTTTGCCGTGGGTGCGGTCTCCGGTACCGTGTTGTCGTTTGAGCTGGGTTTGTTGTGGCCGTCGTTCATGGAGCATGCCGGCGCGGTGATTGGGATGCCCTTCTCCTTGGAAGGCTTTGCCTTTTTCACCGAGGCCATCTTTCTCGGCATCTACCTGTACGCGTGGAAACGCATTCCCCCGCGGGCGCACTTCGCGGCCGGCGTGGTGGTCGCACTCAGTGGCGCACTCAGTGGGGCCTTTGTGGTGTGTGCGAACGCATGGATGAACGCCCCCGCAGGATTTGCGATGGTGAATGGTGCGGTGGCCAACGTGGATCCCATCGCCGCCATGTTCAACGACGCGGCCCCCTCGCAGGTGCTGCACATGATCTTGGCGGCGTATGCCGCCACGGGGTTTGCGGTGGCGGGCATTCACGCCTATGCGCTCCGTCGCGGGACTCCACACCGCGCGTTTCACCGCGCGGCGTTGCAGATCGCGCTCACGGTGGGGCTACCGGCTGCACTCGTGCAACCGCTCTCCGGTGACGTGAGTGCGCGCGGTGTGGCGGAACGGCAACCGGTGAAGCTCGCGGCCATGGAAGGGCATCTCAAAACCGGGCCCGCGGCGTTCGTCATCGGCGGTTGGCCTGATGCGGAAACCTTGGAGCATGTCGGGGCGATCGAGATTCCGGGCGCGCTGTCATGGTTACTGCACGGCGATGGGAGTGCGGTGGTGCAGGGCATTGATGCGGTCCCCGTTGACGAACGTCCGCCGCTGGCCATCGTACACCTTGCCTTTCAAATCATGATTGGCTGCGGGTCGATCATGGCCGCCCTGTCGCTCTGGGGCGTGTGGCGTTGGTGGCGTCGCCGTCGTGGGATCGGGAGTGCGCTCCCGGATGATCGTCGCTTTCTCACCGCGGTGGTTCTCGCAGCGCCACTCGGGTTTTTGGCGCTTGAGGCCGGATGGACGGTGACGGAAGTCGGTCGGCAACCGTGGATCATACAGGGCGTCCTTCGCACGGCCGACGCGGTGACCCCCATGCCGGGGCTCGTGGTGCCGTTTGTGCTGTTTACGGCACTCTATCTGGGGCTCGCGGTGGCGGTGGTCTTTCTGCTCCGCCGCCAAATCCTCAAAACCGGGCTCTCACCGGTCACGCTGGGCGTGACCAACGAGATGCCGATCCCCACGCGATGAGGGGCTGATGATCGCGCTGCTTCCGGAGCCCGGCGCGCTCACGTGGACACTCCCGCATGCTGTTGCCGGGACCATGGTGCTGTCGTTGAATGCGTATGTCTTGCTTGGCGGCGCTGATTTCGGCGGCGGGGTTTGGGATCTCTTTGCGCGCGGGAAGGATCGCGACGCACAGCGTGCGTTGATCGCCAATGCGATTGGGCCGATCTGGGAAGCCAATCACGTGTGGCTGATTCTTGTGGTGGTGCTGTTGTTCACCTGTTTTCCGAAAGCGTTCGCCCATCTGGCTACGGAACTGCATATCCCCATCACGGTGATGCTCATTGGCATCGTGCTTCGTGGATCGGCTTTCACCTTTCGCACCTACGACAGCCAGCAGGATGCCGTGCAGCGCCGTTGGGGGCGCATCTTTTCGGTGGCGAGTGTGCTCACCCCCATTGTGCTTGGTGTGTGTCTGGGCGCGGTGGCGAGCGGCGAGGTGCCGGTGCGATCCATCGAGTCCCTGCGCACCGTCAGTTTCGGTGCCCGGTTCATTGACCCCTGGGCACGGTCACCGTTCCCGTGGGCGGTGGGACTCCTCACCACGGTCCTGTTTGCCTTTCTTGCCGCCTCCTACCTCACCGTGGAAGCCACCGACGAGCCGCTGCGTACGCTGTTCCGTCGTCGCGCGTTGCAGTCACAGGGGGTGCTGCTCGTGCTGGCCGCTGTCACCCTGGTGCTGGCGCGGGTTGAAAACCCCCGGCTCTTCGATGGCCTGACGCAGGGGCGGGCGGCACTCGCGATGCATGCCGTCACCGCGTTGAGCGCCGGAACTTCGATTTGGGCGCTGCTGCACCGTCGGTATGCCACCGCGCGATTCGCCGCCGCCGCGCAGGCCAGCTTCATCCTGTGGGGATGGGCCTGGACGCAGTTTCCGTGGCTGTTGCCCCCCTCCTATACCATCACCGCACTGGCCGCCCCTCGCATTACCCTCCAGTGGACCTTGGGTGCGCTGGCCGTGGGTACCATGATTCTGCTCCCCAGCTTTGTGTATCTGTTCCGGATCTTCAAGTCGCGGGATCTCAACGAGTAGCCCTCGCGCCGGGGGCCAAGTCGGCACAGATTGACGCATGCGCCCTGACTTAATTCGCGTTGTGCTGATTGACGATCACCAAATCGTTCGCGCCGGACTCAAAGCGGTGCTCTCCACCGCCAAAGACATCACGGTGGTTGGCGAAGGTGGCACCGGCAAGGATGCCGTGGCGCTTGCCAGCCGGGTGGACCCCCACGTGATCGTGATGGATCTCTCCATGCCCGACATGGACGGCCTCACCGCCACCCGGGAGCTGCAAAAGGCCAATGCCCTGCGCACTCCAACGCCGGGGGAGCCCATGACGCGCCGCGTGTTGGTCCTGACCATGCACACCGAAGACGAGCACTTGGTGGCGTTGCTCGAAGCGGGTGCGGGCGGCTACCTGCTCAAGTCGGTGGCGGAGCGCGAGCTGGTTGACGCCGTGCGCACGGTGGCCGCCGGTGACGTGTATGTGCAACCCACGGCGGCCCGCGCACTCGCTCGCGGGTTAGCGAAGCGCGACGGTGGCGCCGAAGAGCGTGCCCGCTTCGACAAACTCACCGACCGTGAGCAATCGGTGCTCAAGCTGGTGGCCGAAGGGTTTACGGCGCCGGAAATCGGTGAGGCCCTCACCATCTCACCCAAAACCGTGGATACGTACAAGCAGCGGATTGGCGAGAAGCTCGGCCTCACCCATCGCAGCGATTACGTGAAATTCGCGCTCAAGCTTGGGTTGCTGAAGCACGAGGCGTAACCGCCGCGGCCTGCTCCGCTTTGATCAGACTCCACCCCGGCATCGGCGGGGAGGCTACGTCCATCAAGGCATCACTGGATGCGTAGCCGTGGTCGAGGCGAATCTGTGCGGCCACGTTACGGCGCAGCCGGTCCATGGCCTCACCCGCCTCACCATCGAGTTCCATGCGGATGGCGCGGAAGCGACGCCCCGACTCAATGCAGAACAAATCGGTGAGCGCAATTTCCCGCGCGCAGGCATCGGCACCACGTTCCTCAATCAGCCGTTGCGTGCGGGCAAGCGTGGTGGCACGCGCGTACAGCTCAATCGCCATGTCGGCGAGCCGCTCCACCACCAGCTGCCGGTGCAGAATCTCTTTTTTGTGCGCCACAATCATTTTCTGCGTGGCGTCCGCCAACGCGGCCACATGTTTCTCGAGGTACTCACCATGCTGGCGCAGTGCCGCATGCAGCGAAATCTCCAAGCGGTCCTTCTTGCCTAGGGCCGTGGCCACCCGCTCGGCCGCATAGCTCGTCACCAGCACCCAATTCTGCACCGGATTCTTGAGCGCGCTGGCGAGTTCTTTCAGCTCCTCGGCGGGTCCCTGAATGCCATTCAACCCGATGAACAGCCGCAGCACTTCATTGGCCCCTTCAAAAATGCGATTGATGCGGGCGTCGCGCAGGTAGCGCTCATAGGGCCAGGGCTTCACGAACCCTCGCCCACCGGCCAGCTGCACCAGTTCGTCGGCGGTGCGCCACACCAGCTCGCTGGCAAACACTTTCGCACACGCCGCTTCCAGCGACGCATCAACGTGTTCCTCATCCAGCGCCGCGGCGAGGGCGCCCACCATCGCGTCTACGGCGTAGGTTTCCGACGCGATCGTGGCCATTTTCCGCTGCGTGATTTCGAACGACGCCAGCGGTCCGCCAAATTGGGTTCGCGCTTCGGCATAGCGCGTGAATTCGGCCAACAGGCGTTTGCACCCCGAGGCGCAGCCGGCCGCCAGCGAGAGTCGGCCGGCGTTGAGCGCGTGTACGGCCACCCGGAATCCCTTGCCGACGTCGCCGAGCACATGATCGTCGGGCACAAAGAGCTCATCAAACACCAATTCGGCCTGTGTCGAGGCACGAATGCCGAGCTTCTTCACGGTGCCATCAATGCGGAATCCCGGCATGTCCGGGCGCACGATAAACGCCGTGGGGCGCGTGATCGTCTCGCCGTTCCGTTCGATGGGGGTTTGCGCAAACGTGGCAATCATCCCGGCGCGTTGGCCATTGCCAATCCAATGCTTGCGTCCGTTGAGCACCCAGCCGGTGTTGTCGGGATGACGCCGGGCCGTGGTCACGATGTTCTGGGCATCGGATCCGGTCTCCGGTTCCGTGAGCGCATACGCGGCAAGCATGTCGCCCCGTGCGAGCGCCGGCAGATACCGCGCCTTTTGTTCGTCGTTGCCAAACAGGACCAACGCCTTGCCACCCAGTCCGCAATGCACGCCGATCAACACCCCGAGTGACGCATCGATAGAGGCAACGGCGCCGAAGACGCGCGCATAGGCGCTCGCCGAGAGTCCAAGGCCCCCGTATTCCTTCGGTGTGGTAAGCCCAAGCAAACCGGCGTCGGCAAACGCCCGGATGACCGGCTCCCCGATGGCTTCGTCTTCATCCATCTGTCGCGGATCGATGAGCCCCGAGGTCACCATCGCATTGAGCGACGTGATCAGCCGGGTGACGGTCGCGGCTTCATCGGGGCGCCGCTCGTCCAGCGTGGCGGGATACGGAAAGAGCAGGGCATCCGTGATGTCACCGTGAAAGAGACCACGGAGCAACGAGGGCTTACTCGGGGCGGCTGACGACGTGCTCATGAGCGGACACTCCACAGGCTGAACGAAGGACGGGGCGCTTCGTAGAGAAGCGCCCCGTGGGAAACTAGACGATGCACCATCGGGCGGCGACCGCCGGTCTTGCGGCGCGCCGGTGGCTCAGGGCGAAATCGTGACCGTCACGTTGGTGGTCTTCCCTTCGGGTTGTCCGTTGCTATTGAGCGCGCGCAACGTGAGCACGGTGGTGCCGGCCTTTGAGGCGCTCACCGTAACCAGCGTGGCGTTCGCGTTGGCGATACCGGTGGCAACATCCGGCTGACTACTGGTGATGGCAACCGAGCGGCTGAACAGCTGATTGCCCGCGGCGTCCCGTAGCTGAATGGAGAAGGACTTACTGATCGCCGAGAGCAGCACGGTGTAGTCGCTGGCGATAATCGTATCCACCGGAACCGGCTGTACCGTGACCTGCGCGGTACCGGAACGCGTTTCGCTTACGGCGGTGATGGTGACCGTGCCGGGCGCGGTGGTGGTGACGAGTCCTGTTCCTGACACCGACGCGCGTGTTGGGTCGCTGCTGGTCCACTCCACCACCCGGTCGGTGACCGTGGTTCCGGTGGAATCCTCAACGGTGGCGTTGAGCTGCACCGTGCCGCCCTGTACGATGCTCGACGAAAGCGGCGAGAGGCGCACCGTGGCCACCGGAATTCTGGTGATCGTGAAGGAGACGGTATCCACGGCGCCTTCCGCGTTCACTGCAATCCGTGCCGCGCCAAGCGCCAGCCCGGTGGCCAAGCCATTCGCGCTGATCGTGACGGTGGAGGGCGTGACACTCCGCCAGGTAACCGTACGCCCGGACGGGATGGCACCGCCCGCGGAGTCGGTGAGGGTGACGCCAAACTGGCGGGCCACCCCGAGACGCAACGTGCTGGGTTTCGGTGAAATCACCGCCGACACAATGCGCGCGTCAACGACCTCCACCGTAGCGGTGCACGAGGCCTGCGTATTCTCCACCGGCGAGGCCGTGATGCGGGCTGTCCCGGCCTTGCGTGCCGTGACGAGCCCCGAGGCGGTTACGGTTGCCGTGATTTCATTGTCACTGGTCCACGCGATGCTGCGGCCCAGCGACGAGATCACGTTGTTGGCGGTGTCGCGCAGCGTGATGGCGGGTTGCACATTCTGCGAGACCGTCAGCTTGGACGCGGCCGGTGCCAGTGAGCAGCTCCCGATGGGAATTTCCGTCACGGTGACCGAGGCGCTGCCGGAGTTCTGGTCCGCTTCCGCGCTGATCACCACGGTGCCCGCGGTGAGCGCCGTGAGCAGGCCATTCTGGTCAACGGACACCACCGATGAGTTGCTACTCGCCCAGCGGAACGTGCGCCCGGTGATGATGACGTTTTGGTTGTTGCGCGCGGTAGCGGTGAGTTGGCGCGTGTTCGTGCGGCGCAACGTGAGCGTGGACGGCGTGACCGTGACGTTGGCCGCCGTTTCCGGGGTCACGGTGACCGCCACGGAGGCACTCTTCCCATTGGCCACCGCAGAGATCGTGGCGCCACCAACGCTCACCGCGATCACATTTCCTTCCGTGGTCACCGTCGCCACGGCCGTGTTACTCGACGAAAACGAAATCCGCTTGTTGCGGATCGAATTCCCGCTACAGTCGAAGGCCGTGCCCACAATGGCCGAGGTGCTGTTCACGGGGATCGAGAGGGTGGCTGGTGCCACGGATACCGAACAGGCGTCGGGAATGGCTTTCAGATCCAGACAACCTGTAAGCCCACCGAAAACCACCGCGGTTGCGGTCGCGCGGACGAGCGCGCGGATATTCACCATCGGGGCAGCGACCCGCATGCAGCTCCGTCCTGTCAACAAAAGTGGATGGGCACTTCGGAAGGGTCTCCCGGAGCGCGACGACGAGCGTAGGACGCGCAGCGAACGCCAGCCGTAACCGTACGGGCGCCCGATGCCACCTTGCCGTGTCCTGTTGGGCACGGCGCGGCACACCACCCCTTATGCAAGACTGTGGCCGTCGCGTCACGGGGCCGTCCCAGCAGGCCCGCCATCGGTAGCGGCTCCTCGGTAGCGACTCCACTAGGTACCCGTGCAAGTTACACGGGCCTATGATGACACCGGTTGCCCTTGATGCTGCCCACCCTGCGCCCCGGCGTGGCGCGTGGGTTCCTGTTGCCATGTGGATGCTGGCGGCGGCGCTGCTGCGGGCGCTCCTCTCGCGATTTGTCCCGCTGCTGCCCGATGAGACCTACTACTGGGAATGGTCACGGCAGCTCAGTGCGGGCTACTTCGATCATCCGCCCGGTGTCGCGCTGCTTGTTGCCATCGGCACGGGGCTCTTTGGCAACACCGCGCTGGGGGTGCGCGCCGGACCGGCGCTGGCCGCGCTGCTCATGCATGGGGCCGCCGTGGTGAGCGCGTGGCTGTTGGCCGGCCGTGGCCCGCAGGGGCTGCGCGCCGCTACCCGTGCCGCCGCGTTAGTGGCACTGATTCCGGTGGCCACTCTCGGACTGGTTTTGGCCACCCCCGATGCGCTGTTGTTCGCCAGCGCCATGCTGGCGGTGCTCGGCGTGGAGCGCGCGTTGGCCTCACCCGTACGCTCACGGCAGAGCCTCGCGTGGTGGACCGTGGCCGGACTGGCCCTCGGTGTCGCGTTCGTGGCCAAGTACACCGCGGTGCTGCTGCCGATGGGGCTGGTGATCGCCTGCCTGGTACACCCCGCGTTGCGAAGGCGCTTGGCGGAGCCCGGGCCGTGGGTGGCCTCTACCATCGCCCTCGCGCTGTTTGCTCCCGTGGTGCGCTGGAATGCCATGCACGACTGGGTGTCCTTCCGGTTCCAGTTGGGGCACGGATTTACCCCCAGCACACGTGGCAATCCCCTCTCGCGGGAACTGGAGATGGTGGGCGGACAGATGGGGCTCGCCTCGCCCATTCTCTTTGTGCTCATGGCGGCCGTGGTCTGGTGTGCGCTGCGCGACGGGTGGCGCCAGCGCCGTGATCTCACCCCCACCGACCCGCTGGTGCGGCGCTTTGCGTTGGCGGTGATCGCGGTGGTGCCGTTGGCGTTTTTCGCGGTGAGCGCGTGGCGTCGCCCGGTGGAGGCGAACTGGCCAGCTATGATCTATCCGGGGGCCATGCTGCTGTTGGCGGTGCACGACCGGCCGTGGTCACTCGGGCCTTGGTGGCGTCGCGGACAGGTGCTGGCCGCTGTGCTGTTGGGGATCGTCGCGGTGCAGGCTGCCTGGCCAATCCTGCCGCTCCCGCCACGCAAGGATCCTATCGCCCGCGCCCATGGCTGGGACACGCTCGCGGCCGCGGTGGATACCCACCGCCAGCAACTTCGGCAGGAGGCGGCCCGCGTGTGGGTGGCCGCCGACCGCTATCAGGACGCGTCGGAGCTGGCCTTCCACCTTCCCGGTCAGCCGACCGTGTTTGCGCTCAATCTTGGTGGTCGCCCCAATCAGTACGACCTCTGGCCGAAGGCGTCGGACACCATCCGCCCAGGTGACGGGCTGGTGGTCGCCTTCGACGCCAGCGCCCGGGGAGACTCGTTGGCCGGCGTCGTGGGCGCATGGTTCGCGTCCACGCAACAGGGTGCAACCACGGCGTTGCGGCGGGGGGATGGCGTGATCACCGAACGGCGCCTCTGGATGTATCGTCAGGCCCTTGCCCTGCCACGGCGGCCGTGAACGCCACGATCACCATGCCCATGCTGCTCGCGGTGGCGGTGGGTGGAGCGGCCGGATCTGTTGCCCGCTACCTCATTGGCGTGCTGCTGTGGCGTTCCTCCGCAACGTTTCCCCTCTCCACGCTGCTCATTAATGTGGCGGGGAGCTTTCTCATCGGACTCTTCGCCAAACTGTTCGACGCCCCCGATCATCAGCCGCTGCTGCGCCTGGCACTCATTGTTGGGGTGTGCGGGGGATTCACCACCTTCTCCACCTTCAGCGCCGAAACCCTCGCCTTGTTGCAGCAGGGCAAGGCCGGACGTGCGGCGTTGTACGTATCGGTGAGTCTCCTGGCGAGCCTGCTTGCCACGCTGGCGGGCCTCATGGTGGGGCGCACGGCGCGCTAACGGGGAGATCGCACTCCCCGACACCGGTTACACACCCCTGTACCCTTTCCCCCTGTCTCATGACCGCTCCCACGATTCCGGCTGATCTCGCGCAGTGGTGCAGTGCGCAGGCCGTGCGTATGCAGGATGAGTTGTTCGATTTCCTGCGCATTCCAAGCGTGAGTGCGCGCACCGAGCACGTTTCCGATTGCGCGGCCGCTGCACAGTTTGTTGCCGATGCGCTCACCCGGATCGGCCTCACCACCACCATAGAGCCCACGCCGGGGCATCCGATTGTGGTGGGGGAGTGGCGCGGGGCCGGCCCCGACGCCCCGACGCTGCTGGTGTACGGTCACTATGACGTTCAACCGGCTGAGCCCCTTGAGCTCTGGACCTCACCCGCGTTTGAACCCACGGTGCGCGACGGCCGCATTTATGCGCGCGGATCGGTTGACGACAAGGGGCAGCTGTATCTGCACATCAAGGCGCTGGAAGCGCATCTCGCCGTGCGCGGGACGTTGCCCGTGAACGTGATCGTGCTGGCTGAGGGCGAGGAGGAAGTGGGGAGTGCGCACCTCGAGCAGTTCCTGGAACGGGAGAAGACGCGGCTGGCATGCGATGCGGTGGTCATCTCCGACTCCACGATGTTCGCCCCCGGCATTCCCAGCATTCTGTCATCGCTGCGCGGAATGGCCTATCTCGAAATCACGGTACGCGGGGCCGCCGGCGACCTGCACTCCGGCATGTATGGTGGGGCCGTGGTCAACCCGGCGATGGCCCTCGCGCGCATCCTCGCCAGCATGCATGATGCCGACGGGCGGATTGCCATTCCGGGCTTCTACGACACCGTGCAACCGTTCCCGGACGCTGTGAGGGCGCAGATGCGCGCGCTCCCCTTCAACGACGCACAGCTGATGCATGAGGTTGGTGTCACGGCGCTCGGCGGTGAGCCGGGGTACACCACACTCGAGCGCTTGTGGACACGGCCCACCTGTGAAGTGAACGGCTTGCTCAGTGGCTACACCGGTGAAGGGGCCAAGACCGTGCTCCCCGCCGTGTCCATGGCGAAGGTCAGTTTTCGGCTCGTGCCCGATCAGCATCCCGATGCCATTGCGGCGCTCGTGCGGGCGCATGTGGAGCAGGTCACGCCACCCGGGGTCACCGTTCACGTGGAGAACCTGCACGGCGGTCGTCCGTGGCGTGCCGATCTCACGGGGCCGATCATCGAGGCCGGCAAGCGTGCGCTTGAGGCCGCCTTTGGACGAGCGCCGGTGATCACCGGTGAGGGGGGGAGCATTCCCGTGGTCGGTGATTTCGAGCGCATCCTCGGCGCCCCCGTGCTGCTCATGGGCTTCGGGCTGCCGGGGGAGAACGCGCACGCGCCCGACGAATGGATCAGCGTGGAGAATTACCATGGCGGCATTCGCGCCGCGGCCACGTTACTCGACGAATATCGGGCCGCGGTGGGGTAGTGCGTTCACCGTGCGGTAAAACCACAACGCGGGGCGACCGCCCAGGCCCTCGCCCCCCGGGGTGGTGGT
>CANHTA010000042.1 GCA_947463135.1 Gemmatimonadota bacterium | reverse complement strand
GAACCAGATTGCGCTGGAGCGATGCCAACTGATCACCGGCAATAGTGATCTCGGAGAGCTTTCCAAAGCCCGTGTTAATGCCGTAGACCGGCTCCGCACGCGCCACGGCACGCTCCACTACATCCCGCGTCTGCTGCATCCGTTCCCGCGCCTCTGGCGCCAGCTCAACAGGTCGCAACCCATAAGCGACCGCCACGACATCAGCGATCGCAAGCGAACGTCCATCCAGCCTCAACATCATACCGGGCTCCGGAACGGGGTAACGCGACCGATCAACGCCCACTCGACGACCTGAATGTCTGGCGGTCGTAATTGAACTTCAGCTCCGGTTGTGCCTTCAGCGCAATGAAAAAATTGAACGCAAAGCTTCCGCTCGGGGTCTGGGAGAAGGAAAAGACTGCGTTCCAATCATGTAATTGCCGCTGCAGGCCGACTTGCTGGCTGGCAAACCGAGCGCGTTCGACGTCGTACTGTGTACTCCACTGCGCCGACCAGTTCGGGGTAATGTCAAAGGACATGGTTGCTGTCACATTCTGCGTGGCTGGCTGAATGAACACGGGCGCACCAATGGCACTCTGACCCGACGTGAGTCCTGTGGCCTGAGCACTCTGTGCATTGATCAGGCATTGATCATACACGAAGAGGCCCAATATCCGCTGAGGCTCACACAGGACGGCGGGGTCGTTAAAGATCTGCGTCCCACCGCGCGGCGGACGCTGCCGTGCCGCATTGTACTGCAGGTTGAGATTCCACCCCGTGCCGGAGGGAAGCGATGCCTGCATCCCGCGCATGTTCCCACCACCGGCGGCATTCATCTGGCGACTCTGCTGCGCCACATTCAGGTCACTCGCCAAGCGAGGCGCGTTGGTACTGTCGACGGCCTCCAGTGGTGTAGACAACCCAAAGAGGCGACCCACCACGGCAAAAATCCCGGACTTGCCATTGAGTGAGAAGGTTACGCCAAAGTCGGTACGATACGGGCTGAACATGGCGGTATCCGACGCCGGATCTCCCTGAAACAGGTCATAGGACGTGCGGAAATCCAGCCCCGGCAAGAGGTCGGTGCGCCCGGAAATCGTGAACATCTTGTCGGTAAATCCGTTGCCGGTCGAGTCGGCGCGGATAAAGTCGTACGATAATGACGAGAAATTCAGCGCCAGCAGCTTGATCTTCCGGCCTGACTCCGCGGTGGAATCCGCGTCCGACTTCAGCTTCGCTTCAAGGTTCGTTGCCAGATTGAGGGAGACGCGATTCTGCGCCAGTGCAGACAAGTAGCCTACGCGGGTACGCCCCAGCGCCTGCAGATACTCATCACTGACATTCGCGCTCGGTGAATAGCTGTAACTCACCCCAGGCGTGATGGAATGGCGGAATTTCGCCACCGACCCGATACCGGGCAGCATCGCATACAACGTGGGTGAGGCCGAGAGGGCATAGCTCAACCGCTTGGACTGCTGGACCCATTTGCCACCACTCCGTTCCGTGCGAACAAACAGCCCTGATGCGCCGTCCACGTTATTCACCGAGATGGACGGCGAGACATTCCACGTGCCCTGGAAGAAACGCGGCAGGCCAAATGACGTGTTCCAGTCGAAGTTGGATTCGTAGGTCTTGGCAAACACACGCGTGGATCGAACCGACGTGTCACGCACGCCGATGATCTCACGTTGCTCCGGAAAATCGCGGTATTGATCGGACAAGCTGAACGAATTACTCCACAGCCAATCCCCGATCTTAATTGGTGTTTCAAACCCCAACTGCATACTGCGCCGACTGGCATTAAAGCGCACGCTGTCGATGCCGCCACCGGGACGGGGGTTATACACAAACGGAAACTGGAGGCCCTGATCAATCTTGGACTGCCCGGTAACGGCCAAACGCAACGATGGCGTCCACGAAAACGGCCCACCCGCCAGCGTGCCGGCTGTGACGTTCAGCGACGGGAAGTCCATATCCACCTGCGTCCGTCCAGGATACTGCACCCGACTGCCACCCACGTTGATCTGGGCGGGACCAATCTTGGTCTGGTAGTTCAGCTGCGAGCGGATCGTGGCGTTGGCAGCAGTGGGGTTGATGGTGGTTTGCCGCTGAATCAGCGTATTCTGCATCCAGTTCAGGCGGGCCGTGAGACGCGTCTGCCGTGAGAAATCCTGATTATGGTTCCACGTGACCGACGTGTTCGTCGTGCCATTGCGCTGTGACATGTACGAGACAGCGGTCTCGCCACTGATAAAACGATCGAGCCACCGGTAACGCAGTTCCGCATTACTCCGCAAGAAGCCGGGATCCTGATCGGTGCTTCGTGCGGCGGAACGCCAATCGAACGAGGCTTCCGCATTCATGTAATCGTTGATGGCGACGAAATAGCCAATATTCGTAATGCTCCGGCGATAGGACGGGCTGTTCCGGAACAGCTCGGCGATACCGAAATTGGGCGTCAACATGCCACTGCGCCGACCGCTCCGCACGTCCTGAAAGAAGAACGGTATCCAGAACACAGGCACCTCGCCGATGTACAGGACCCCGGGACGCGCCACCATGACGTTTTCGGACACAAACTTCATGTCCTTCGTCGTAAAGTGAAAATGCGGCTCGGCGTGATCACAGTACGTGAACGAGCCATTCTTGGCGAAGACGATGTGACGGCCGCTCACCACGGAGTCCGACACGATCGTTCCACGCTCGGCGCTGAGAAAAAGGCGCTGCCCGGACGTCACTGAGGTGGAAAACGCCCCCGTGATCCCTTGCTTGGACTGTAAATCGTACTCAAGACGGCCCTGCGCGATAAGGTCATCGGCATCCTGCTGTTGCGGATCTCGCAGTAAGACCGTATCGCCCATCGCCAGCACGCGCTTCGTCGAATCACTGTAAACGATAGAGTCGCCAAGGATCATCATTTCGTCACGCTGCACAGCGGACGGATTGCCCTTGAGAGTCAGCGCACGCGAGAGGGCGTTAAAGAATACGGTGTCACCTTGGTACTGCACCGTCTTGTACCCCGCGCGATCAAGCAACGCACGCATCAGCGAATCAGGAGGCGTCCACGTGAACACGTCACGATCCTTGCTCAACTGGGCCAGACTGTCCTTCGCCGCAGCGCCACCACGCGCCGTCTTGCCAGCCGGCGTGGGACGCGCTTGGGTAGGCCGTTGGGCCCCCAATGGGCCCGCCATCATGAAGATGGCACCAAGGGCCACCGCCCGCCTCACCGAGGCCCACACCCCCCTACGATCGCGAACAGACACCGGTGGGATCACTCGCTCCCGGCAGCAATCTTCCGCTCCCGACGACGGCTGATAAACTTCGATACCGTAATCGAGACCTCGTACAACAGGTAGAGCGGGATCGTGAGCGCCACCAGTGACGTGGGATCACTGCCGGGCGTGATGAGCGCCGCCGCGATAATGCACCCCACAAAGGCGTGGCGCCGGAACCGCGAGAGATACTGGGGCTGCACGATCCCCATGGCTGACAGCAACGCGATCACGATGGGCAACTCAAAAATGGCCCCAAAGGCGAGGCACATGGAGATCACGAAACTCACATAGTGATCTACCGTTTGCATGATCTGCACCGAGCCGCTCTGAAAGCTCATGAAAAAGCTCAGCGTGACCGGTAGCACATAGAAAAACGCCAAAGCCATGCCGGCAACAAAGAGCACGGCAGCGCCGATCAGAGCGGGGATGACCGCCTTTTTCTCATGTCCATACAACGCCGGGGAGAGAAACCCCCACAGCTGCCAGACCAGCACCGGAGAGGCCGCGATCAACCCGAGCGTGATGGAGGCGTCCATGACAATATCGAAGAGGTCGCTCACGTGCGTAACCATGAGCGGCTGCTTCAGATACGGCTGAATCGGCTGCGACAGAAACGCAATAATGTCGACTTGCTTGGTATACAACAGAGCAAACGCCACGCCAACGCCAAGCGCGATCGCGACAGCACTCTTGAACAACCGCCACCGAAGCTCCTCAAGGTGATCGAGGAACGGCATCTCTACACTGTTACTACTGGACATCAGCGGATTCGCCCCGAGTGCACGGTCAACGCAGCGTTTTGAGTTGGTCGGCCGCGAGCTCGGCCTCAACACTCCGCGGATAGCGGGCGACCACCTGCGTAAGGAGTTGCCGTGCCTGCGCGGTATTGCCGAGCTGCAGGACCAATTGCGCCCGCTTGTATAACGCGGTCGGCGCTTTGGCCGAGGCGGGATGCGCACTCACCACGGCCGCATACGCCGCATCTGCAGCAGGGAGATTCTTCTCCTTCGCAAACGACTCCGCTATCCAGAATCGCGCGTCGGGCACGTAGTCCGAGGTGGGGTAATTGGTAACCAGCTCCTGGAAGTAAATGCGCGCGGTTGCAAAACTCCCGCGGGTCAGTTGATCCCGTCCATCGATAAAAAGTTGATTTGGTCCCGGCGCGCGATCCACGGCGCTATCAACTGGCGCAGGGACGGGGTTGCGTCCCCCGGTGGCCGGTGCCGTAGCTGGAAGCGGACCCGCTGGCGGCGGCGTGACGGGCGCGGTGTTGCGCGCTTCAATCTCCGCGCGCAAGCGGGCAATCGTCGCCTGACTCTGACCCAGTAACGTTTGCACCTGCAGCATCTGTTCACGGATAGCCCGCATCTCACCGCGGATGTCACCCTGAATGCCCACGGTGCGCGCACTCACCTTCGCCAACGAGTCACTGGCAACCTGAAGCATGCGCATTGTCTGCGTTAACGCGTCACGTTGCTCCAACTGATTTTTCAGGATCTCGGCGCGCAACGACGCAATGTCGCTCTGGACGATCCGTACATCTCCGCGGGTGGCAAAGCAGCCAGCGGTGGCAACCAGTGCCACCAGCGGCAGGACCCGCCACACCCGGAAGCGCATCGACTGCCGAAGTCCGAGTGCGACGGCGTGGATCACGGCGCGCGCAGCTGGTCGCCGCCGGCGAGGATCTCAAACTCGTCACGACGATTGCGCGACCACGACTCCTCGCTGGTCCCCTGAACCGCTGGACGCTCGCGACCGAACGACGAGGTCTCAATACGCGAGGCATCGATGCCGCGGTCGGTCAAGTACTGTTTCGCAGCCTCCGCACGACGACGTCCGAGCGCAATGTTGTACTCGTCACTGCCCCGCTCGTCACAGTGGCCGGAAATTCGGATGGTGAGCCCGGGATTGCCATTCAAAACCGCCAGCTTTGCGTCAAGACTCGCTTTCGCGTCGTCCCGCAGCTCATCGGCGTCGTACTCGAAATAAATCGTCTCCAGCAGGCGGGCACGGGTTGCCGCCAGCTTGGTGCGATACTCTTCCATGGTATCACGGGCCACCGGTGCGATGGGCGTCGCCCGAGTCGGTTCCGCGACCGGTGGCGCAACGGGGGCCACCTGCGCCTGCGGGGCAACCGCAGGCTTCTTACGGCACGCACCCAGCACGAGGGAAGTGGCAGCGAACACCAACGTAAGGCGGGTCACAGACAGCATGTCAGGAAACTCCGAAAGGTGGAGAAATGGAGGAGGTTACTGCGATAACAAACGTGGAGACCATGCCGACAACCGCGCCTCCGATCCAAACGTCAGCTGGCGGGAACGTCCCGTTTCCACATCAACGATCCATAACTGGCGGGTTCCACTTCGCGTTGACGAGAACACGAGGTGCCGGGAATCCGGAGCCCACGACGGATCGTCATTCCGCCCGTCACTGGTCACCATCTTCACAGATTGATCGCGCAGGTTGATGGTCATAATCTGAAAGGTGCCACCGTTCCGAGACTGAAACGCCACGACCCGACCGTCAGGCGACCAGTCCGGCCCCGCACGATAGTCGCGGTCTCCAAAAGCGGCAGCGGTGAGGAGCTCCGTGTTCGTTCCATCGACATCGCTAATATACACTTCCGGGTGCCCTGAACGGTCGGACATGAAGGCAATACGCTGCCCGTCGGGACTGAACGTCGGCTGGGTACTGGCTCGACCACGCCCCACCGTAATGCGACGCGGTGTTCCGCCCTCCATCGGCATCGCATAGAGGTCTGTCCCGGTGGCGGACCCTCTGGCATAGACCACCGTGCGCCCATCGGGGGACACGGCTGGCGAGCTATGCTCGATTCCCGCCGACGAGGCCAGGGTGCGCTGCGAGCCGGTGCTGAGATCCGACATCATGATCGGATTGCGCACGCCGTCAAGCACACTGTACACGAGGCCACGCCCTCCTGGCAGCCACTGCGGCGACATTCCGCTCGGCGTCACGGGGGTCACATTGGCGCGGTCGCTATCAACGGTCCAGACGCGCCCGCCGCGTGTGAACGCGATTTTCGTCTGCGCAATGCCACGTTGGCCGGTGATCCACTCCTCGACGGCATCGGCCACCCCATGGACAGCCAAACGCCAGGCTGGAGACAGTACCGGAGCGGGCAATGGGAAATCCTTGCTGTTCAGCACGGCCTTCTTGGCGACGTCGTGAAGGGCCACCCGCAACCACCCCGACGGCAACAAGGTAGGCTGCACGATCCCGTCCACCCCGAGTTTGGTAAACAGCGCATAGTTCGGTGGTCCGTTCACCGTGGGCGCACTCCAAGAGGAGACGACGGTAAAACGATCACTAAAATCAAAATCCCGCGAGAGCATCGTGGCGACCGAGTCCCCAGCGGCTCCCTTCAGCGGTAACACAATCAACGCGGTTTTCTGTCCAGCAACGTACCGGGTGCTCAAACTCACCCCCGGCGGTTGCGCTGGAGCCTGCGCCATCGCGCGCGAGGCGCCCATCACCACGGTGACCAGCACCGCGGCAGCCAATCGCGGGGTCGGGCCATCCAAGATAGACCAAAGGCGGCGTGGTGTCAGGCACCACGTCGTCGGAAGCATGCCGTCAGTTCGGTCGCAGCGCATAATCGAAAGTGAAGTACACTATCAGGACGTCATCGGACCACCCTTTGGGGAGCGGGCCAAACCCTCGCGTCGAACCCACCGCCTCAATCGCTCCCATCGCATCAAGGTCATAAATGCGATCCCGGGATCCTTTCACAACTTCGATCGCCGTAACGGACCCGTCACGACGAATCGTGAACTTGACCTCGGCGATCAGCGCCGCCGAAGCCCGACGTGGCGTCCAGTTCAGTGTGAGCTGTCGTACAACATTTTGCAGGTACCCGGGATATGGGAAGTCGATCCCGCGAATATTGAGATTGGCGACATCAGCCCCCGTTGATCCCTGCGCGCCGGCGCCGGCCTTCGGAGGGGACGGTGGAGTCTTCGTCGAGCGCGAAGGGGCTTTGGTGCCGGCTTTCTTCGTACGCGTGGGAGACGGCGTGGCCTTCGGGGACGGCACGACCGGTTTAGCCTTGGCGGGACGGGGAACGTCTTTGGATTCGGGAACCCGTTCCGCGCCACCAATCTCGGGGGCGGGCGCCGAAGCCGGTGCGGGGTCAGGTGGAGTGACGACGCCAGCCTGCCGTGGTCCGGGCGGCGCACCAACGAGCTCAACGCGATACACCGGTGGACGAGGTGTCGAAGCGCGTGCCCCCCACCAGAGTGCGGCCACGACCAACGCCACATGCACCACCGTGGATAGCACGATGCCAAGCCCAAGGGGGGATGACCTCGCCGCGGAAGGCGACAGGGTCACCGCGTACCGTCCGGCTCCGCCACCAGCCCCACGTCCGTGATACCCTTGGCCTTCATGGCGGCGACGATGCGCACCACCGTCCCATACGGAACCGCACTGTCCGCGCGCAGATACACGCCGCCCCCGCCCTTCTTGTCCGACAGCGCCTTAATGCTGCCGGCGAACTCCGCAAAGGACAGCCCCACCTCGTCGACGAATATCCGTCCACGACGATCAACCGTAATGACCAGTCCGTTCTTCGGCTCAAGGGGCGCAACATCCGCCGTGGGCAAGGCGATGTCGACACCGCCTTGCATAATGGGCGCGGTGATCATGAAGATGATCATGAGCAACATCATGACGTCAATCAGCGACACGACGTTGATCTCGGCATTCACGCCTCCACGCTCACGACGACGACCGCGGCGCACGCTTAGATCCGCCCTTCGCGCACCATCAGCGCAATCAACTCAGAGCCAAACCCCTCAAGGGCGTCATCAAAGCGATTCAACCGCGAGGCAAACACGTTGTACGCAAATGCCGCCGGGATCGCTACGGCGAGGGCCGCAGCGGTCGCCATGAGCGCGGTACCGATACCCGGCGCCACCGCCTGAATGTTGCCCGCGCCCTTCTGCCCAATCCCGATAAAGGCCTCAATCACACCGAGGACGGTGCCAAACAGGCCAATCAACGGGCTCACGCTGCTCACCGTTGCCAACCACGGGATGTATGCCCCGAGGTCCTCCCGCGCCTTCGCTCCTTCAGCATCAAGCACGAGACGCAATGCCTCGACTTGCGACCCCGACAGCCGTGCCGTGCGATCACTGGTGGCACCGAGCGCAGGCTTCGTGTCATTCAGAAATGAGCAGGCGCGCGCAAAGACCACCGTAAAGGCACTCGGCTTGGCCCGCTGCGCCATGAGCATTGCGTCATCCATCCCACGCGCCCGCTCAAAGTCCGCCACGAACGCTCGACCACTGGCCTCCGCCCGCTTGAATCCCCGCCACTTCGAGAACATGATCGCCCACGAGACCAGCGACAGGACAACCAGAAGGGCCAACACGCCCTTCGTCACGGGGTCGCTGTTCATCAACATGCCAAGCATCGAGGAAGGCAACGCCTGCCTCGTACCGGCGATCTGCAACAGCGCCGCCACGATGCCCGCCGCCATCATACCGGTCGCTCCTGGCCGGCGCGTCGATCGGCGAAGAATCGATAGGTCCGCTCAAGGCCATCACGGAGGGAAACCTGCGGTGCCCATCCCAGTACCTGCCGGGCTTTGGTGGTATCCAAGGCAGAGCGCGCAAGTTCGCCGGCACGGGCAGGCGCATACTCAATGGGGGACGGGGCCTTCGAGACGGCGCACAGTGTTTCCGCCAGCGCATTCACCGTCGTCTCGCACGAGGTCCCAATGTTGAACGCCCTCGCATCGAGGCGCCCACGTGGCGGGAGAGCAACCGTCGCGGCGGCAAAATTGGCACCGGCCACGTCGCCGGCATACACGTAATCACGCGTTTGCTCGCCATTGCCAAACACCGTCAGCGCACGACCGTCCAGCAGCCGGTTACAGAAGATGGCAACGACCCCGGCCTCGCCGTGCGGATCCTGCCGAGGCCCATACACGTTCCCGTAGCGCAAGGCCACCGTGTCGAGTCCATGCACGCGACCATAGTACGCGAGGTAATACTCAATCGACAGCTTGGCGATCCCGTACGGCGCTTCCGGATCCTTACTGTTCGATTCGCTACTGGGTGGCGGATCAAAATCACCGTATAGCGCGCCACCCGTGGACGAGAAAACCGCTCGGGTTGGATAGCCACTTCCGCGCACGGCCTCCATCAGATTCAGCGTCCCGATAATGTTGCGCGTGGCGTCATATACAGGATCAAGGACACTGCGACGTACGTCAATTTGCGCCGCAAGATGGCACATCACATCGAAGCGGCCGTGGCGGATGAATTCGGCTGCTTCCGGTGTGGTTATATCCCCCCGAACGAAGCGTGCCGCGGAGGGAATGTTCTCCTCACGCCCACTCGAGAGGTCGTCGAGGATTGTCACCTGCCATCCCTCGGCAAGAAATCGGTCCACCACATGGGATCCGATAAACCCTGCACCACCCGTCACCACGACCGTTTTGGCCATACCGTTCGGTTCCATAATACAATGGGAGAATTCGCCGTCGTCCTGAGCTCGTCAGGGCGCCGCGAAAGACGTCGAATCCCCGCAATGTACACACGCGCCGAAGCCCACGGGGGCCTCGGCGCGCGCATGATCCGTCATCAGCCTACCGCACGGGAGCCCGCGCCGTGCCGGTGCCGCGACCGCCTAGGGTGCTTTGGCGATACGCCGAGCGGCGAGTCCTGAGCCAATATCCGATTGATATTGGCGCGTAATGACCGCCGAACTCCCCGCCGCCTCACTGCGCACCACCCGCACCGTCGCCACCAAGCGCTCCTGAGAGGGCTGCTTCTTGGTGCTTCGCCAATAGAGGCCGAATTCGTCGCCCGCCCGCACCCCTTCCGCCACGCCCGCCCGAAGGAGGACAAAGCTCTGCAGTGTTGGCTGTAACTCATGGGTATCGATCCACCGCACGTGGGTCTGCACATCCGACGCGGTGAGCCGCTCCACGGTCATCCACGGGGCGGCTGTTCCAGTCGCCGGCAAAAGGCGCTGCCCTTGCTCAACGCGTCCGGACTGACGCCGCAGCACCGCGAGGACCGGCTTCCCGGGTTCAACGCGTACAATCTCGACAATGCCGGCCGGCATGGCGATAACGGATCGTTTGTCCAACGCCGTTGGCGCCGTGACGGCGACCAGCCGCTGCCCGACCGTGTACTTCACGCCCACAGGCGGGCGCACTTCGATGAGGTCCGTGAGGTTGGCGCGCTGTGGATACGCCGCGTCGGTGCTGCCTGGCGAACCGACTCGCGCGGTAATCGCACCCGCTTTGCGCAGATCGGCACGCAGCAGAACAAACGGCGCGGCATCAAACTCCGCCTGCCGACTGGCAGGCACGTTGGGTCGCAGTACGGCGCGTGTACGACGTTCCGCCTCGGCGGCATCCGGCATGTCACGATGGAACACCGTCTCGAGTTCCGTGCTTTTCCGGGCGGCTTCCTGGTCCGCGAGATCGACCAGCCCAATGCGCGACCCCGTATTCAACGAGAGCGAATCATTCGGTGGCGACACGGACATATCGGCCACCACAACCACGGAATCAGGGGAGCGCACGAGCTCGGCCCCAGTGGTGACGACCTTTCCAGATACCCCCGGTTGCGTTGGTGCACGCCCCTTTGCGACGCTCGGGGTGCTGGCAAGGCCGCCCACCAGCGCGTCTGGCGTCCCAGCCGTCTGCACCGCAAGGGGGGACGAGCGCACCGCACTCAACGGCGTTGCGGCAGGAGCCGCCGTCGATTTCGAGTCCGCCTCAGACGTCGAAACCTTCGGCGTGCCAGAACTCATTGGCGCCGTGCTCACCGGCGCCGTGCTCACCGGCGCCGTGCTAACCGGCGCCGTGCTGACTGACGCCGTGCTCACCCGGCGCGACTGGGGTGAGACGGGCACAATCAATCGGGCCCCCACTTCGAGCGATTCAGGCCCTTTCGTTCCCAAGCCATTCCGTCGGGCCAACGCGGGCCATTGGTGACCGTCGCCATAATACCGCGCAGCGAGGCTCCATAGCGTCTCCCCGGCACGAACGATATGGGTGGTAGTGGTGGAGTCTTTGGTCTGATCGAGTGCCGCCTCAGCGACCAATTCGATCGAGCCTTCGGCCTCCTGACCATGAACAACGGTGGGGCGCCAGACGAGGAGAAGCGCGAGCGTCGACACGAGCACCATGAGAATCCGAGCGACCAGATGTCTGGTTCGGTCGGTTCCTCTGGTATAAGACGACGGGAGCTGTTTCGCAGCGCGCATCAGCGAGCCTCACAAATTGATGACCGGGCGCCCATCGAAGACGCCGCAGGGGCTTCGTCTCGCTTGCCGAGCCGCAAACGAGACGCCCCATAGCAGACGCCTGCGATGGATACGGGTAACGGGGAACCCATTACCTCCCCGGTCGACTTCGTCATTTTGTGCCCGCCGTCGGGTGAAATCGACGGCGGGAACCGTGGGAGGCGAGACAACACCCCCCCTCAGAAAGTGGGCCGTCAGAACGGGAGGTCGTCGTCCTCGTCTTCCAGCGCACCGGGGAAGTCGCCGAATTCCTCCTTCGCCGACGATGGGGCCGAGGCGGACTTGGGACGCGCGGGGGGCGCCGATCGACGCGGGGCACCCTCCATGTCGTCGCCTCCTCCTCCAGCGCGACCACCAAGGAGCATCAGCTCCTTGACCTTGATTTCCGTGGTGTAGCGGGTCTGGCCGTCCTTGTCCTGCCACTGACGGTACTCGATCTCCCCTTCCACGTAGATCTTCTCCCCCTTTTTCACGTACTTCTCCACCACGTCAGCGAGTCCAGACCCGCGTGCGCTGTTCCATACCACACAGCGATGCCATTCCGTTTTTTCCTGCTTAGCGCCACTCTGATCGGTCCAGCTGCGCCCAGTGGCAAGGGAGAATTGCGCCACACGGGTTCCGCTCCCGACGGTGCGGATTTCCGGGTCCGACCCGACGTTTCCAATCAGAATAGCCTTATTCAAGCTGCGACTCACGGTGCCTCCTCGAAGGACAGGGATAGTTGGTGTCGGTTAAGCTAGGAAGGTCCTCTGACCAAACCAAACCCGAATGCGGCGCGTTGGTCTATTTGAACGCCGGTACGTCTCGCCTGAGAACAAGGGCGTCCTCAAGTGGATTTTTGTAGTACGCGCGACGGCGGCCCACCGCGTGAAATGCGCGCGAAGCATAGAGCGCGCGCGCCGCAACATTGGCTTCCCGGACCTCGAGAAACAGAGCCAGGACGCCCAAGGATTCGCTTGCCTCGATCGCATCGTCAAGGAGACGGGCCCCAACCCCACGGCGTCGCATCCCCGGATCCGTCGCGATATTCGCAATTTCCGCCTCGTCCGCAGCACGCAGCATAACGCAGTATCCCACAATGCGTCCCGACTCATCAACAGCGCTCTGCACTCGCGCGAACGGGTGCCGCAAAAGATCAAGGAAGGATGCGGCTGGCCATGGATCGCCAAACGCACGGGCCTCAAGCTCGGCCATGGCAGGCACGTCGTCGGCCGTCGTGGACCGGATCGTAATGCGCGACTCGATCATGCGCCGCCGTCGACCGGCAGCAATGCTCCGTGCGACGCCTCCCATTTCACTTGCGCCTCGGCGAGACGACCATACTGCGGTTCCCACTGATCCAATGGGACCGCCTCCGCCCAGGCAGAGAGCGCAACCCGACCGAGGTGTGCCGCGGACGGGGTGACGACACGGTATTCACCACTCGGCGATGGCGATCCGAGCACGGCCAGCCGGGGAAGGCCTGCCGCGTGAATGTCGAGGTGGTCCATCGACATGCGCCGGAGCGACGACGCGGCCGACACTTCGCCGTGAACACCAACCGTGACGTCCAACACGTACCGTTCCCCTCGCAGGGCGTCCGCGTGCACCACGACCGGACCGGCGGGGAGGGTTTCACTGGCGTCTGCCGCCGCCAACAAGAGCGACGGGACCGCGAAGAGCGGGAGTGAGGCACCATGCGCGATCCCCTTCGCCAGTGAAGCAGCAATCCGCAACGAGGTGAAGCTCCCTGGACCCGCCCCGCACACAACGCCCGCAAGCGGGTGCACGGAGACGCGGGCCTCGGCCAAGAGTCGTTGGACGGCTGGAAAGAGATGATCTTCGCGACCGGCGCCCATCGGTACCGAGCACACGGTCACCAAGGCACCTCCCGAGAACAATGCGACCGATCCCGCCGTCGTTGAGCCCTCGATGACCAACAGCGAAGAAAGCGGATAGGCCGCAGTCACCTGACTAGCTACGTCTACAGACATAACCAGAGTCTAGCGCGGCCAGCCACGGTTCCCCAGCCTCCCGGGCAAAACACCACCACGGCGGAAACATCATCGTACAGACGGTGCGTGAATGCGGAGCACCCGCCGATCTCTGGCGGCAGGATCATGACTGAGGTGCAACTGAATGGTGTCGCTCGGCAACGTGTTCACCGCGCGGTCTGGCCATTCCACCAACAATACTGAGGCATCCCGGACCACCTCGTCCCAGCCAAGCATCTCCAACTCGACATCGGAGCGCAGTCGATACAGATCGGCGTGCACGATCGCCCCCTCAGCCGCGTCATAGTGCTGAAGGATCGAGAAGGTGGGACTGGTCACGGACTCGAGCGCCGCGACGCCGAGGCCCCCGCAGATCGCCCGAACCAGCGTGGTCTTTCCCGCACCAAGGTCCCCCTCAAGCGTAATCACGGCAGGACGAGGAAGAACCGCCCCGACGGCTCGGCCCCAGGCTTCGAGCGTGGCTCGATCGGGAGCGCGCGGCGCACCGCGCCCCAACAGATAGGCCAGTGAATCAGCGGCCACGCTTACCACCGGCACGCCGCATCGGGGCACTCCCAGGAGGCCGCTTGGGAGCCGCCGTGTTACCGCGGGCCTGCTCGGGCCTGTCACCAAGGGCCGTCCTCACTTCAAACAGCTGATCGCGAAGTCGCGCGGCGGCTTCGAAATCGAGCGCTACAGCGGCTTCGCGCATGGCCACTTCCAGCTCGCCAACAAGTGTTTGCAAATCCTCACGCGAACGCGGCGTGCTCTCCGTGCCCAGTCGCTTGGGGGTCGGCGCCGCCTCCTCATGCGGGGCTCGTGCGTCGGCGACCCGCGTAATCAACCGCACGTCATCAATACTCTTGAGAACGCCATGCGGGGTGATACCGTGCAGCGCGTTGTGCTCATGCTGAATCGTGCGGCGACGATCTGTTTCATCGATAGCGCGCTGCATCGATCCGGTTACCCGATCGGCATACAATATCGCCCGCCCATGCAGATGCCGCGCGGCCCGTCCAATCGTTTGAATCAGGGATCGGTCACTCCGGAGAAACCCTTCCTGGTCCGCATCGAGGATCGCCACGAGCGACACCTCAGGCATGTCCAGTCCCTCACGCAGCAAATTGATGCCGATGAGGACATCGAACTCGCCCAATCGCAACCCACGAACGATCTCCATGCGTTCGATTGCATCAATGTCAGAATGCATATAGCGCACGCGTACCCCCATCTGCTGGAGATAGTCGGTCAGGTCTTCCGACATACGCTTCGTGAGGGTGGTCACCAACACCCGTTCGCCCTTCCGTTCGCGCAGGCGAATCTCGTGCAGCAGATCATCCACCTGACCCTTTACGGGACGAATCTCCAGCACCGGATCCAGCAGTCCCGTGGGCCGAATCACCTGCTCTACCACCACACCTTCTGACAGCTGCAGCTCGAGTTCACCAGGGGTCGCAGAGACATTGACCAGTCGCGGCACCAATTGCATAAACTCGTCGAAGACCAGTGGGCGGTTGTCCAAGGCACTGGGCAACCGGAATCCATAGTCCACCAGCGTGAGCTTGCGCGCGCGATCCCCATTGTACATCCCGCGGATCTGCGGCAGTGACACGTGTGATTCATCAACGACTACGAGATAGTCATCGGGGAAGTAGTCCAGCAGGCATGCAGGACGCTCTCCTGCCTCCCGGCCGCTGATGTGGCGCGAATAGTTCTCAATGCCGGCGCACGTACCAATCTCGGCCAACATTTCAAGGTCGAAATTCGTCCGTTGATCGAGACGCTGCGCCTCCAACAACTTGCCCTGCATGCGTAGCTCAGCCAGCCGCTCGGCCAGCTCCGCACGAATGGCGACGCTTGCGCGCTCAATCGTTGGCCGATTCGTGATGAAGTGCTTCGCCGGATAAATCGCCATACGCTCCAGCGTCGAAATGGTCGCGCCGGTTACCGGATCGATCTTCGAAATCCGCTCAATCTCATCACCCCAGAGCTCAAGCCGGACGGCCTGCTCTTCGTAGGCCGGATAAATCTCGACGGTATCCCCTCGCACCCGAAACGTCCCGCGATCAAACGCCACATCATTGCGCAGATACTGAATGCCAACCAAGGCGCGAAGGATGTCGTCGCGGGCAATGGATTGGCCGCGCGCCAGTGCCACCATACGCTCACGATAGGAAATGGGATCGCCGAGGCCGTAAATCGCGGACACCGTTGACACGATGATCACATCATCGCGCTCCATCAACGACGAGGTGGCCCGTAGTCTCAGGCGATCGATGTCCTCGTTGATGCTGGCATCCTTCTCGATAAAGGTATCGCTCGAAGGAACGTACGCTTCCGGCTGATAGTAGTCGTAATACGAGATGAAGTATTCAACCGCATTCGTAGGGAAGAACGACTTCAGCTCACCGTATAGCTGCGCCGCCAGCGTCTTGTTGTGTGACAGCACCAAGGTTGGTCGCCCCCACTGCGCGATGACATTCGCCATCGTCATGGTCTTGCCCGACCCGGTCACCCCAAGGAGGGTTTGAATCCGATCTCCACGGACCAGTCCGGCGGACAACTCCCGAATCGCCCGGGGCTGATCGCCGGCGGGGGCAAACGGACTTTGAAGGCGGAAGGGGGCGGCCATGCCTGCAATATACCGCATCGGCTTTTGTTCGGGCAGCTCCCTTCACCGCCGAAAACCGCCCTCGGCTACTCCTCGGCGGTGATCTTCTCGCGGCGGGAAACAGCCGCGATCCCCTTCACGCGTCGCGCCGCCTTCATGATGCGATCCAAGTGTGCGAGGTTCTCCACTTCAACCATAGCCGAGCCCGTGACCCGGCCATCTGTCGTTTTCAGCTCCAGGCTCTTGATATCGGTGCCGGTGGCACTCACGGCCGCCGCAACATCGGCATACAGCCCGCGGCGATCGTTCCCCTCCATGGCCAGACGCACGATGAAGCGCTCGCCGGCCATCTCGTGCCAATCAATGTCAAGGCGTCGTTCCGGCTCGTGCGCCAGCAGCAGCAGGTTGGGACAATCACCGCGATGAATACTGACGCCGCGTCCTCGCGTGACGTACCCCACCACCTTGTCCCCGGGCACCGGCTGACAACACTGGGAGTAACGCACCAACAATCCATCCGCGCCCTGAATCCGGATCCCCTTCCCGGTTCCCCGCACACGATCCACGATGCGTTCGAGCGTACTTTGCTTCTCGGGCGGTTCTGCCGTTTCGAGATCCGGATGCAGGGCTTTCAGCACCTGCATCACATGCACATCACCAGCACCAACCGAAGCAATCAGGTGCGGGACATCCTTGAGCTTGAGGAGCTTGGCAACCGGTCGCAGACCCTGATCGTCAATTTTGGAAAGCCGGCGACGGCGTAACTCCCGCTCGATGATTTCACGACCCAGTCGAATGGCGGAGGAACGCTCCTCAAGGCGAAGCATCTGCCGGATCTTGTGTCGTGCGCGTCCCGTGCGCACGTGCGAGAGCCAATCACGGCTGGGTTTCGCATTCGGATTGGTGAGAATCTCCACCGTTTCCGAGTTCTTGAGTTCACGTGACAGCGGGGCGATTCGCCCATTCACCTTGGCGCCCGCACAGTGGGCACCAACCTGCGTATGCACCGCGAACGCAAAGTCCAGCGGAGTTGCCCCCTTTGGCAACTGAATCACATCACCGGTTGGCGTAAAGACGAAGATCTCGTCTTGATACAGATCGAGCTTCAAGAACTCCAGAAACTCGCCCGGAGTTTCCGCATCCAGTTGAAGCTCAAGCACCTGCCGGAACCATGCCAACTGCCGGTCCAATTCGTCGGCACTGCGCGATGATTCCTTGTACAGCCAGTGGGCCGCAATGCCAAAGTCAGCAGTGCGGTGCATATCACGGGTACGGATCTGAATTTCAAACAGTTGCCGACCAGGGCCGAACACCGTGGTGTGCAAGGATTGATAGCCGTTGGACTTTGGCTGTGCGATGTAATCCTTGATACGCTCCTGTACCGGCGTCCATCCATCATGAATCACACCTAGCGCATGATAGCACTCGAGCACGTTCGGCACGATGACACGAATGGCCAACAGGTCGTAGATGTCCTCATACGGCCGGTCGCGCTGCTGCATTTTTTTATAAATCGACCAGAGATGCTTGGGTCGGCCAGTCACGTCCACACTGGCAATACCAGCATCCGCAAGCCGCTTCTGTAGCGGCTCACGCATCTGCGCGATTAACTGTTCACGTTCCCCGCGCTTTGCCGCGACGAGCTTGGCTAACGTCTTGTAGGCGTCCGGTTCGAGATGCTTAAACGACAAATCCTCAAGCTCCCATCGAACCTTCGCCATACCGAACCGATGGGCGAGGGGGGCGTACAGATCACGGGTTTCCTGTGCGATCCGACGACGCTTTTCCGGAGCCAGGAAGTCGAGCGTCCGCATATTGTGCAAACGGTCGGCCAACTTAATCAGAATGACACGCGCGTCCTTGGCAATCGAGAGGAGCAGCTTGCGATAGTTCTCAACCTGACGTTCCTCGCGGGAGGACAGTGGCAGATTCGCAATCTTTGTTAACCCGTCAACAATCTGCGCAATCTCGGAACCGAATTCGCGCTCAACATCCTGCACCGTGATGTCGGTGTCCTCGACAATGTCGTGGAGCAACCCGCTGACCACGGTCGTGGTGTCGAGCTGGAGATCGGCCAGAATCCTGGCAACCTCGACACAGTGGGACACGTACGGTTCACCGGAATGACGAACCTGCCCCGCATGCGCGAGGTCGGAATACCGATAGGCGCGCGCGAGCAAGTCGTGGTCGAGCCGATCATACGCACCATCGGCGCTCGGCCCGAACCCGGGGATCATCTCGTGCAGCGCAATCGTCGTCACAACAGTCCTGCCTCCGCAAAGCTCACGTACCGCCCACGTCCCACGATGATGTGGTCGTGTACCGGAATATCCAGTAGACGTCCAGCCGCCACGAGTTGTTCGGTGACCTCACGATCCTCCGCCGACGGCGTCGGATCGCCACTGGGATGATTATGTACCAAGATGACCGCAGCCGCTCGTTCGGCAATGGCCTCCCGAAACACCTCGCGCGGATGAACAAGCGATGAGTTCAGTAATCCCCGCGTAATCAGCACGTCGCGCTCCAGCCGGTGCTGCGCATCGAGGATCGCCACATGGAACTCCTCCACAGGCGCGTCCTGGAGCCGCGGCGAAAACACCGCCACCACATCACGCGGACCACGTAATGGCACTCCAGCATCCCTGGCCTCACCGGCCATGCGCCTCCCCAGCTCCAGCGCGGCATGCACCGCCGTTGCCCGAGCGCGGCCCACCCCACGAATGCGGGTCAAGGACGCCAACGGCAGAGATCCGAGCCGACCGAGCGAACCACCAGCCTGCTCAAGCACGAGCTGCGCACAAGACAGCGCCGACGAGCCCTTCCCACCGGAACCTAACACCGTGGCGATGAGCTCGGTGGTACTTAACGCCTGCGCGCCAAGGCTGCGGAGCCGCTCACGCGGCCGCTCCCAGCTTGGCATCTCTTTGATCTTAAGGGAAGCAACAGGAACCTGGCTAGTCGGAATCGTCATGGACACACTCCACAGAGAGGGGGCGAACGCATCGACACAGGATGCCTCGCCTCACGCCTGAGGGCGGTACCGCGAAACGACACGCGGGCCCATTTTACCGCATGACCGTTCCCTCGGATGTCACGCACGAGGCGCCACGCGGCGCGACTGAATCGTTTGATCCCGCATCGCCTGAGGAATGGGCACGGCTCCGCGAGTTGGGCCAGCGCATGCTGGACGATATGCTCGAGGTCCAATCGTCTTTGCGCGACCGACCGGCGTGGCAGGAGCTTCCCGCTGAGAAGCGGTCACTCTTTGACGAGCCCGCGCCCATTGAGGGGATCGGTGCGGACGCCGCCTATACGCGATTCCTGACGCACATCCTCCCCTATGGAAACGGTAACTGGCATCCCCGTTTCTTCGGGTGGGTCCAAGGCCAGGGCACGCCGTTAGGCATGCTGTCGGAGATGCTCGCCGCTGGCATGAACCCGCATCTGGGCGGATTCAATCAAGCGCCGGCGATGGTTGAACGGCAGGTGCTTCGCTGGCTGGGGTCTCTGATGGGTATTCCTGAGGCTGGTGGGCTACTGGTCACCGGTGGAACGTCTGCCAATATCCACGCGCTTGGCGTTGCCCGGTTCGCCGCCGTACGCGCGCGCGGCGGCTCGGTGCGCGAGTACGGCGTCCAGCAGTGGCCAGGTCAACCAGCAGCAAAGCCGCTGGTGTTTTATGGGTCCGTGGAAACCCACGGGTGGGCACGGAAAGCCGCCGAGTGGCTCGGCCTTGGCAATCAGGCGTTTCGGCGCGTTCCGGTCAATTCAGCATATCAGATGGACCTCACCGCGCTCCGCAATCAACTGAACGCGGATCGTGCTCTGGGGCTCGATCCCTTCTGTGTTATGGGCACGGCTGGGACCGTGAATACGGGCGCAACCGACGATCTGTGCGCGATCGCGACCCTCTGCCGCGAGGAGTCCCTCTGGTTTCATGTGGACGGCGCCTTCGGCGCGATGGCGGCGCTTGCGCCAACGGTGCGAGCACAGCTCGCCGGCATGGAGTTGGCGGATTCCCTCGCCTTTGACCTTCATAAATGGGGAGCAATGCCATTTGAATGCGCGTGCGTGCTTGTGCGTGACGCGGAACTCAATCGCGAGACCTTTGCCACGACGGCCACCTATCTTGCAGCGACAAACCGGGGGGTCAGTGCCGGGGGCGCATACTTTAGCGACCGCGGTATCGACCTGACGCGGGGCTTCAAGGCGCTCAAGGTGTGGATGCAGTTACAAGCGGACGGCGTGGCCAAATTTGGTCGGATCATCACGCAGAACGTACGTCAAGCGCAGCAGTTTGCGCAGGCGGTCTCCGCACACCCGTCGCTGGAGCTGCTTGCGCCGGCCCCACTGAACATCGTGTGCTTCCGTTACCGAGCCGACGCCCTGGATGACACGTCACTGAATGCGCTGAATGAGGAACTGCTTGCGCGCGTGCAAGAACGTGGGATCGCGGTGCCTTCAAGCACGAAACTCGACGGCCGGTTTGCCTTGCGGCTCGCGCACGTGAACCATCGCGCCACGGACGAAGATCTGGCCCGTGTGCTGTCAGCCGTGGTGGCCATCGGCGACGAGCTCCTCGCAAACGGGGGCAGGTGGTAACGACGAAGCCCCCGCCACCGCAATCCGCGAGGATGGGTGACGGGGGCTTCCCAGGGTGCCGGCATCGGCCTACTCTCCCGCGGTCTCTCGACCGGAGTACCATCGGCGCTGCTTGGCTTAACGACCGTGTTCGGGATGGGAACGGGTGTGG
>CANHTA010000041.1 GCA_947463135.1 Gemmatimonadota bacterium | reverse complement strand
GCGGATGCGTGCGCTGGGCGCGCCGCTCGCGCACTTCGTGCGCCGCCTCGAGCAGGCGGTACATCGAGCGCACGCTACAGACGAAGGTGCCTTCATCGAGCAGCGTGGCATGCACCTGCGCCGGCGCCGCATCGTGGAAACGCGTCTCGTGCAGGACGGCGAGCGCGGTGGCGACGGTCTCCGCCGGGAGGGCGCGCGGCGAGCGGGTCCGCCGTGGCCGCACCGTGTGGACCGGCGGCTGCCGCCACCGCGACGCCGTCGCGCGCGGAACGCCGAGCGCGGCTCCCAACCGCGCGACGCCGAGCGCCGAACCATGGGTCTGCAAGAGCGTGGTCACGAGGGCGCGATGCTCGCGTCGCGCGCCGGGTGATCCAACAGCGCCGCCAGTTTTTTTTGGCAGGCAATCACGAGCTCCGCCCGCGTGAGTTCATCCCGCAGCGCCGCCAGCTCGCGCTCCAGCTTGGCGATGGTGACTGTCTCCGCCGTCCGCGCCGCCGTCGGCCCCCTTCGCTGCGACAACGCGCGCCGCACCCCCGCCTGGTACTGTTTGCGCCACAGCGTGAGCTGCGACGAGAACACTCCCTCGCGCCGCAACAACGCGCCGATCTCGCCCGGCGCGCGACACTGCGCGGCCTGCTGGACGATCGAGGCCTTATACTCGACCGTGAACCGTCGCCGTGTTCCACGCGCTGCCACCTGCGTCGACCCGGTCGCTCCTGCATCTTGCGTCTGCTGTCGTGCCATCGGACCAACCTCCAATTCCCCCTGGGTACCTCACTAATTAGGCGAGGGATCTCGTCTCACACCATACTGGCAGGGGGGGTCGCGAATGGCGTGGATACCCACGCGAAGGATGAAGGCGAGAACTAGCGCTACAGTGACAGGAAGCACCCACGAGTTACGCTGTGGACCGAAGTACGACTCGAGAAACGTTGTCCCTTCGGGAAAGAACCCACGACCGGGATTCTCGACGCCAAAAAAGATGTTGATGCTGGCCGCTTGATGGCTAAGCGAGCCGCATGAAGACGCGCGCCGTCGTCACACGCGCGTCACGTGAGTTCCTTGGCGACACGCACCACGTTGCTGAGCGCTTTGGCATCGGCCATTGGCGGAAAGGGTGAGCTTGGCACTGTCGCCCACCATGTTGACCACCACGTTCTGTGTCGGCACCCCGGTGGTTGGTGCGCCCGGTGCGAAGATCGACAGCGTGAGTCGACCCGGCGTGTTGTTCACATGCTGCTGTTCCCAGCGAATGACGGGTGCGCCGCGCAAGGTGAGCAGGCCCACGATGGCATTGGGACGCTCGGTGATGACTTCGGTGCCGAGGGTGTCGATGCTGCGGAGGTAGATGAACTGATACCCGGGCGCAGTTTGTGCGGGCAGCGTGGCGGCAAACACGCTGCCCAGCACAAGGGCGATGAGGGTGAATACCAGTACGATGAGGCCGCCGCGACGCGTGCGGGTGAAGAGTTTGTGCAGCATGGCGGTACGGCGTCCGGGTTATGGAGACTCGTGGTCGATATCGTCGACCGGTGTGTGGTGCGGGCTGGGCTGTTGCGGCGCGATGCGCTTCGCATCCCGCAGCGCGCGCCGCAGCAGGAACTCGATCTGGCCGTTAAGGCTGCGCAAATCGTCGTTCGCCCAACGCTGGACCGCGTCCAGCAGCTCGCGGTCGACACGGAGGAGAAACGATTTGCGCTCAGCCATGGGTGGTCACCCGGTCGGTCAGGAGTACAACGTGCCGGTGTTGACCACCGGCTGCGCGGCACGATCGGAGCAGAGCACGACCAGCAGATTGCTCACCATGGAGGCTTTCCGTTCATCGTCGAGGGTAACGATCTCACGTGCCGACAGCGCATCGAGTGCCATTTCCACCATCCCTACCGCCCCTTCCACGATCGTTTGGCGCGCCGCCACGATGGCACTGGCCTGCTGCCGCTGCAGCATGGCCGCGGCAATTTCCGGTGCGTATGCCAGGTGACTGATGCGCGCCTCGATCACTTCGACACCAGCCTTTCCAAGGCGATCGTGCAGCGCTTCGAGCAATCCTTTGGAGACCTCCGTGGGATGCGTGCTCAGCGCAATGGCGTCATCACCATGATGATCATACGGATAGGATGAGGCCAGTGCGCGGACGGCCGACTCACTCTGCACGGCCACGTACTGCACATAGTCGTTCACCTCAAAGGACGCTTCGGCGGTGTCGATCACCTTCCACACCACGATCGCGCCGATTTCCACCGGGTTTGAGCGTGCATCGTTCACCTTGAGTTTGTTGGTCTCAAAATTCCGGATGCGCAGCGAAATCTCCTTCTTGGTCATCAGCGGGTTGGTATACCACAATCCGGGCGTCTTGGCGGTGCCTTTATAGGTGCCGAACAGGGTGAGGACTTTGCCCTCATTGGGGGCAACGGTGAAGAGCCCCGCCATCCCGATCCCGGCGAGCGTCATGAACACAATGCCGGCAATGGCCTCGGGGCCGCTCTCGGCGCGTGCGCCGAGGTAAAAGAGGTAGATGCCGGCACCGGTGGCGAGGGTGAGAAGGATCGCCATGGGGATACCGGGAAGCGGACGAGCCTGAATTTCACGGAGCACGGTATGGAAGCCTCATGAAGAGGGGGAGGTGTTTTGGGGTGGTATTGAAGTGATATCACTTCAGTATCGCCGTACGCAAGGAGGGGGATCAGGTTTCAGGGCGGGGCCGTGGGCTGTTGGCTGTTGGCTTAGGGTTCTGGGTCGTGTGTATTGGGTCCTGGGTTTTCAAACCCAGAACTCAGGACGCAGAACCCACTGCCTCGAGCTTCATAGCCCATTGCCCGCAGCGCGGTGGGCGGTTCTGATCCCCTCCCGCCCCTGTCCGAAAAACCAGTCTTGCCAGCCGCGAAGTCCCGAGCAATAGTCGAATTGGGTGTAATCCCCATCCCCTAGTACTTCGGAGAGCATGTCGTGAAACGATTCAGCCCCCGGTTGGCATTCGCTGCCGCCGTTCTCATTCCCTGTGTGTCGGTTGGTGCGCAGCCGGCTCGACCAGTTGCCCGCGCGGCGGCACGTCCTGCGGCGATCGCGCCACTGGCCGCCCCGTTCGACACCGGTGCCCTGTCGGCGATCAAGTGGCGCGAGGTCGGTCCGTATCGCGGCGGCCGTTCGGCGGCGGTGGCGGGGAGCGTGGCGCGGCCCAATGAGTACTGGATGGGCACCACCGGCTCGGGCGTCTTCAAGACCGTCGACGGCGGCAATACGTGGGTGCCGATGAGCGACAAGTATTTCGGCGGCACCATTGGCAGCATCGGCGTGGCCCCCAGCAATCCCAATGTCGTGTACGTGGGCGGTGGGGAGTTCACCATCCGCGGCAACGTCTCCCATGGCGATGGCGTGTGGAAGACCACCGATGGCGGCACGACCTGGACGAATATCGGCCTGAATGATACGCGGCAGATTTCGCGCGTTCTGGTGCATCCCACCAATCCCGATCTCGCCTACGTGGCGGCGCAGGGACATGCGTGGGGTCCGAACGCCGAGCGCGGCGTGTTCCGCACGAAGGACGGCGGCAAGAGCTGGACGAAGGTGCTGTTCCGTGACGATTCCACCGGTGCGGCCGACCTCGCCATGGACCCCAGCAATCCGAACGTGCTGTACGCCGGCTTCTGGCAGATGCATCGCAAGCCGTGGATGCTGGTGTCGGGCGGGAAGGGCTCGGGGATGTTCAAGAGCACCGATGGTGGCGACACGTGGACCGAGATCACCAGAAACAAGGGATTGCCGTCCGGTCTGTGGGGCAATATCGGCATCACGGTGAGCGGTGCAAATACGCAGCGCATTTATGCGCTCATCGAAGCCGATGAAGGCGGCGTGTATCGCAGCGACGACGGTGGCGCCACGTGGGCGCGCGTGAATGACGAACGCAAGCTGCGTCAGCGCGCGTGGTACTACTCCAAGATCTACGCCGATCCGAAAAACCCCGACCTCGTGTACGCCAGCAACGTGCAGTTTCAGGTGTCACGTGATGCCGGCAAAACGTGGAGCAACATCAGCACCCCGCACGGCGACTCGCACAATCTGTGGATTGCGGGTGACAACGGCGATCGCATGATCGAAGCGAACGACGGCGGCGCCAATGTGAGTACCGATGCCGCGAAGACGTGGACGGCGCAGGACTTCAATACCGCGCAGTTCTATCACGTGACCACGACCAACCACTTCCCCTACAAGATCTGCGGCGCGCAGCAGGACAACAGCACGCTGTGCGGTCCGTCACGGGCGGCGGGTGGCATCACGATCGACATGTGGCAGGATGCCGGCGGCGGCGAGTCGGGCTTTATCGCGGCGCTGCCGAACAATCCGGACATCGTGTTTGCCGGCAGCTACGGCGGATACCTCACGCGCAAGGACATGCGCACCGGCCTCACCCGCGACATCAATCCCTGGCCGCTCAACCCAATGGGGCACTCGGCCATCGATTCGAAGTACCGCATGCAGTGGACCTTCCCGATTGCCGTGAGCCCGCACGACGCGAAGACGATCTACGTGGGTTCGAACGTGCTGTTCAAAACCACCAACGAAGGCGACAGCTACACCGCCATCAGCCCTGACCTGTCGCGCAACGATCCGCGCACGCTCGGCCCCTCTGGTGGCCCCATCACGAAGGACCAGACCGGCGTGGAAACGTATGGCACGGTGTTCGCCATGTCGGAGTCGCCGGTGATGAAGGGGGTGATCTGGGCCGGTACCGATGACGGCACGGTGCATGTCACGCGCAACGGTGGCACGTCGTGGACCAACGTGACCCCGGCGCTGCTCAAGGAGCGTGAGTGGGCGCGTATCTCGATCATCGATGCGTCGCACTTCAACGCCGGCACCGCGTATGTGGCCGCGAACCGTTTCCAGATGGACGACAACGAGCCGTATCTGTTCAAAACGGCCGACTTCGGGAAGACGTGGACGCGCATTGACAACAGCGGCAAGGCCAACGGCATTCCGGCCACCGAGTTCACGCGCGTGATCCGTGAAGACGAAGTCCGTCCGGGGCTGCTGTTCGCCGGCACCGAGCGCGGCATTTACGGCTCGCTCGACGACGGGGCCACGTGGTTCTCCATGCGTCGCAACATGCCGATTGTACCAGTGCATGATCTGGCCATCAAAGAAGGCGATCTGATTGCCGCCACGCACGGCCGCTCGTTCTACGTGATCGACGACATCAACGTGCTGCGTCAGCTCACGGCCAGCGCGATGGCCGAACGCGCGCATCTGTTTACGCCGCGCGCGGCGTACCGCATCAACTGGGGCGGTGGATTCTTCGGGGGCGGCAGTACGTCACCCGTTGGTGCCAATCCGCCCAACGGCGCCATCGTGTACTACTGGCTCAAGTCGCCGGCCAATAAGGTCACTATTGAGTTCAAGGATTCCACCGGGCGCACGGTGCGCACCTTCTCCAGCGATACGGCGGGCGCAGGTGCGGCGGGAGCGCCGGCTGGCGGACGGCGCAGTGTGGCGGCCGACGCGGCGCCCACGAACAAGGTGGGGATGAACACGTTCTCGTGGAACTTGCGCGAGAGTGACGCCACCACGTTTAACGGCATGATTATGTGGGCGGGTGTGCTCACGGGTCCGCTGGTGCTGCCGGGCAACTACTCGGTGCGTTTGCTGGTGGATGGGGCGCCGGTGTCCGAGACGAAGCTGCTGGTGAAGAAGGACCCGCGCAGCGATGCCACCGCGGCCGACTTGGTGGCGCAGTACAAGATGCTGATGCAGATCCGCGACCGCACCACCGACGCGAACGATGCGGTGCGCACGGTGCGCTATGTACGTAACCAAGCCGTGTCGCGCTCGAAGGAAGTGGGTGCCGACTCGGCGCGGTATGCGCAGCTGGTGAAGACGCTCGATACCAAGATCAGCGAGATGGAAGCGCAGATCTACCAGGTGAAGAACCAGAGCGGTCAGGATCCGCTCAACTACCCGATCAAGGTGAACAACCAGATTGCGGCGTTGGCGGGCGTGGTGGGCAGCACCGAAGCACGTCCCACCAAGCAGTCCGTGGTGGTGTATGACACGCTGTCGAAGGAGCTCGAGGTGTATCTCGTGGAGCTCCGTAAGGCGTACAAGGAGTTGCTGCCGCCGATTGACGAGATCCTCAAGAAGCACGGCCTGCCGGCGATTGAAGTGAAAGCCGGTGACGTGCAGACGCCGCGCCGTATTGGCGCCGAGGAAGAGACGACGGGGGTGTAAGCCGCACTCGCTGTTGCTGGTGACGTGCAGATACGGCGGGTCGCTGCGGGAACCTTGGGTTCCTAGCGGTGGCCCGCCGTGTTGCGTACCAACTGCCGGATGCTCCACATCCCAAAGACGGGCCCCAGCGACAGCACCGCAAACGCCCACGGCCACCCGACACGCGCCGCAAGCGGTGGCACCAGTTGGATGACCACCGCCGTGAGCAGGAACCCGAGCGATGTTTGCAGCGTGAGCGCGGTGCCCACCGCGTGCGGCGGCACGCTTTCGGTCACCAACACGGAAAATTGCGCGCTGTCGGCAATCACGAAGAAGCCCCACACCAGTGCAATCGGTACCAGCAGCCAGAGCGAACGGCCAAAGGCAAAGCCAATGAGCACGGCACACGCGCCGCTGATGGCCATGGCCCGTGTCACCAGCCACGCGCGTCCGCGGCGATCGGCCACGAGTCCTCCCCAGATGCACCCGGCACCGCCGATGGCGAGAGCGGCAAAGGCAATCGCCGAGGCCAGCGAGGCACCGTGCGCGCCGGCGGTGGGATTGTGCGCAACCATGCTGGCCGCGATGAACACCGGCAACCAGGTCCACGCCGCGTACAGCTCGAACATGTGCCCCAGATACCCACCCGTGGAGAGACGCCACGCCGGGGTGCGCACCACGTCGCGCACGAGATGCCACGAAAAGGGACGCGGCGGAAACGGGTACGGGCCTTCGCGGTAGCCGAACCATACCAGCAGCGCGGCACCGCACGCGCCGATTGATGCACTGAGCACCACCGGCGTTATGCCGGCACCGGGGATGGCGTGCACGAGATAGGGCATGGCTTTGCCCACGGTGAGTGCGCCGACGATGGTACCCACGGCCAAGCCGCGTCGCTCGCGAAACCAGGTGGCGATCATTTTCATGGCGGGTGGATACACCCCCGCCAGTGCGAGCCCCGTAACGAAGCGCCACGCCAGTGCCCCGGAGAGCCCGTCGGCGGTGAGCAGCATGCTGTTGGCGATGGCGCCAACCATCGCGCAACAGGCAAACAGCAGACGCGCTGGTACGAGGTCGGCCACATTCAGCAACGCGGAGATGGCGGTACCCGCCACAAAACCCAATTGCACGATGGTGGTGAGCCACGCCGCTTCGCCCGTGCTGAGGGACCATTGTGCGGCATACTGCCCAGACACTGCGCTCGCCGCAAACCACAGCGACATCCCCAACAGCTCGGCGAGCGTGACCACACCCAGCATGCGCCAGCGATCCGGATGGACGTCGCGCCATGCGGTTGGATCAGCCACAGGAACCAGGGTGCGGGCTAATGGTGGCGTTCACCCGACGTGTTCAACGGCCACGTCGAACTCATCGCAATGTTCGGCGAGTGCGCGTAGCGTGCGTTCCGCATGGCTACCATGTCCGCGTAACGCGGCCACAAATCGCAGCACGGGATTACCCACGCGTCCACGTTCCGTGAGGGTTACGCGGCAGTGTGCGCCGGCTGCACCGCCGTGTACCTCCCAGCTCCACTGCCACTGCGCCTTGGTGTCGTCATCGGTGGCCTGCAGAGTGATCCCCTCTGCATCACCGGGGGCGTCGGTAGGCTCCGGGGCCATGGGAACGAGTGAGGTGGCCGACGGGAGCCACTGTTCGTACGCGGAGACATCGGCGAGCAGGGCGTGCACCTCGTGGGCGTGGCGCCGGAGGTGAATGCGACGTGCCACGCGGTAGGTGGCCGGCGTTACGAGGCCACCAACCAGGAGCGCAATGATGGCGGCCGCTATGGCGGCCATGATGGCAAGAATCCAGTACATGGGTGATCGCCCTCAGCGTCCGCGTGGTGGTTGCTCGAGCATAATGCCAACACGCTTCACGAGTTCGAGCGAAGTGAACGGTTTCTGGAGGAACGTCCGTTCGTCGAGCGAGATGCCTTGTTGCAGGACCGCGTCATCGTTGTATCCCGACACAAAGAGCACGCGGAGCCCCGGTCGCAGCTGCTCGAGCTGTTCCGCCAACTCCCGCCCGTGCATGCCGGGCATCACCACGTCGGTGACCAGCAGGTCGATGCGTCCGGGAAAGGCACGCGAGATTGCGAGCGCCGATTCGCCGTCGGCGGCGCTTAACACGCGATAGCCACGGCGTTCGAGTGCCGCGGTGGCGACCACGCGCACACTGTCTTCATCTTCGGTGAGCAGGACCGTCGTATCCCCCGCATGCTCAACGGGCGCTTCCTCGGTACGTCGGAGATCAGAGGGGAGCTCGGCGAGGCGAGGGAGGAGCACATGGAACGTGGTGCCGCTCCCCGGGGCGCTCTCCACGCGGATGTCGCCGCCCGATTGCTCAATCACACCATAGGCGAGTGCCAACCCCAGTCCGGTCCCTTTTCCCCGTTCCTTGGTGGTGAAGAAGGGCTCGAAGATGTGCTGCGACACCGCCTCTGTCATGCCGACGCCGGTATCGGCGACGCGGATGGCGATCCACTGACGCTGTGGGTCGAGTCCACGGGTGTGTTGTTCGTCTTCCTCCACCCGTGCCGTGGAAATACGCAGCGTCCCGCCATCGGGCATCGCATCCCGTGCGTTGCTGGCCAGACTCAACATCACTTGTTCCAGCTGGGCCGGATCCACGCGCACGGTCCCGAGGTCACTGCCCAGTGTTGTGGCGACATCGATGTGCTCGCCCATGATCCGGCGCAGCAGTCGGTCGAGACCATGAATCACGGTATTCGGATCGAGTACCGTGTATTGCACCATCTGTTTGCGACTCACGGCAAGGATCTGTTTGGAGAGATCGGTGCCGCGCACCGCCAGTGCACGGATCTCATGGATATCGGGGCGCACCGGATCGTCATCGGCGATCATGCCGAGGGCCAGATCGCAGTAGCCCAGCATGCCGGTGAGCAGGTTGCTGAAGTCGTGCGAGATCCCGCCGGCAAAGGTGCCGATCGCTTCCATTTTCTGCGACTGCCGTAACTGTTCTTCACTGCGTGCCAACGCGCGTTCCGCTTCCCGGCGCGCGGTCACATCAATGCCAACGGACAACCAACTGGCACGTCCAAGCCGACGAGACGAGGTGGTGAGCACCTCCATTTCGAGCAGGCGACCCGCAGCGGTGCGATGTTGCCATGTGCCATCGCTTTGCTTCGATTCGGAAAACGACACACGCGCACCACGGAAGCGTGTCTGCTCGGATGGATCGAGCAAGTCGAGCACGCGGAGCGAGAGGAAGCGGTTACGATCGTAGCCGTAGGTCTCCACCGCGGCTTCGTTCACGGCGAGGATGAGCATGGTGTCCGCGTCCCACGCCCACATCGGCAGCGGATTCGAATCGAACAACAACCGGTAACGCCGCTCGCTGTCGGCCAATGCCGCCGTGCGCCGTTCCACGGTTTCGGCCATTTGATTGAGCGCCGTGGCAAGCGAACCGATTTCGTCACTCGACCGGATACGCGAGCGATGACCGGACACGCCAACCGCGAGCGCATGGGCATCGGCGATGAGCGTCTGGACTGGTTTGGCGATGGTGGTGCCCATATACATCGCGAGCGCCACGGAAACCAGCAAGGCGCCGCCGAACAGCACGGCCCCCCGCCAACCGTTGTGCTGGATGGGCATGAGCACACTCACGAGCAGTGGCGGCGTTGACACCAGCAACGCCATGCCCAGCAGGCGTGCGCGGAGTCCTACTCCCCGAGGGACAGATGGAAGGGTGTGTGGCTCGGGGAGCGGTGACTCATTCACAGGCTACGCGCTGACCGGCTCACAACCGGGCGGCATGGCGACGGCCATCCCCATCGCATGGTAGCCCTTGTCGACATAAATCGTGGAGCCGGTGATGCCACTGGCCAGTGCGCTGGACAGAAAGGCGGCGGTGGTGCCGACCTCCGTGGCGGTGAGCTCCTCGGCGAGCGGCGTATTGGCCGCGCAGTACTTCACCATTTTGTCGATGATCCCGATGGCACTGGCGGCACGGGACGCGTACGGACCGGCACTGATGGTGTTCACGCGCAGCCCGTACTTGCGACCGGCCTCGAAGGCGAGTACGCGCGTGTCGCTTTCCAGCGCGGCTTTGGCGGAGGACATGCCGCCGCCGTAGCCGGGAATGGCGCGTTCGCTGGCCATGTAGGTGAGCGAGCAGACCGAGCCGCCCGGGCGCATGAGCGGCGCGAGGCGCTGCACCATGGACACCAGCGAGTAGGCGCTGGCACTGGACGCGGCGAGGTAGCCGGCGCGGCTTACTTCCAGCAGCGGCTTCTTCACTTCGGGGCCGTTGGCCAGCGAATGAAACACAATGTCGAGCGACTGGTCGCCGAAATCGGCCGCGAGGCGTTGCGCGAGTCCACCGATGGAGAAGTCGCCCACGTCTTTGTAGCGCTTGGATTCGCGGACCTCGGGCGGGGCATCGTCGAGCGCGTCGTAGACAGCGTCGAGGGGATAGATGCGCTCGAAGGTGAGCAACGAGCCGTCGCTGAGACGGCGGGACTCGTCCATCTTCCCGCGTTCGAGCAGGTTGAGGAAGATGTTGAGCGCAGGCGGCCAGGTGGCGACACACACGGAGGCACCGGCCTCCGCGAAGGCCTTTGCGACGGCGAACCCGAAGCCGCCGTCGTCGGCGACGCCGGCCACGAGGGCGCGCTTGCCGGAGAGATCGATGGGTAGCATGAGGGCAAGATAGCAGCGCGGACCGCGGACCGCCGAGCGACTACCGTGCGGCGCGGTTCAAGCGATCGCGGAGGGCGGCCCAGCGGTCGTCGGCCGGGGGGCGTTCGATGACGATGAGGGCGGCACCGGCGGCGTCCGCCGCATGGAGGGCGGCGTAGAGTTCGCGCGCGTAGGTGGCGGGATCATCGGGCATGCGCACGACGGTCCCGCTTGGTACGGCCAGGGTGGTTGAGCGCACCAGTGCGGTGACGTGACCCGCCGTGGGTGTGGCGAGATAGCCGGCGAGCGCGGTGGTGATCTCCCGCTCCTGCCCGGGATCGAAGAGCCAGACGTCGGCGCGCGGTGCGTAGTGGCGATCAGCCATGCCGGGAGAGCGCTGCGCCGCGGCGTCCGTGGTGGCGTCGTGCGACACCGTGGCGGTGGCGGTTCGCACGGCCACCCCCGAGCCACGCAGGGCGAGCTCAAGATCGGCGGCGGAAATCATGCCGGGGCGCAGGATCACGACGTCGGCGCCGGTGAGGTCGACCACCGTGCTTTCAATGCCTACCGGGCACGGCCCCCCGTCGAGAATGAGCCCTACCCGGTCGCCCAGCGACGCCTGTACATGCTGCGCGGTGGTTGGACTGACCTGCGTAAACCGATTCGCGCTGGGCGCGGCAATGGGCACGCCAGCGGCTCGAAGCAGCGCCAACGCCACGGGATGGGCCGGCACGCGCACCCCGATGGCATCGAGCCCTGCGGTGGCCACGTCGGGGACGTGCGGGGCCTTGGGGAGCACGAGGGTGAGCGGACCCGGCCACAGGGCGGCGGCGAGGCGATCGGCCACGGCCGGCCAGTGCCGGGTGATGGCCTGCGCGGAGGCCACATCAGGGACATGCGCGATCACCGGATTCCAGGCGGGGCGGCCTTTGGCGGCGTAGATGGCGGCGACCGCGGCGGGGTTAAGCGCGTTGGCGCCCAGGCCGTAGACGGTTTCCGTGGGGAATGCGACGAGCCCGCCGCCGCGCAGCAGCTCCGCGGCGCGGTTGATGACCACCGGGTCGGGGTTATTCGGGTCGAGTGTGAGCAGCGGGGCGTCGGCCATGCCGCAATCTATCGCGGGAGGCAGCGCCCCTGCGGCACGGCTACTGCCGGGTCTCGATCACGCCTTTGGCGATCCGGTCCACCAGTTTGGGGGAGATCAGCTTGAGCAATCGGCCAATCTTTCCGCGCCACGTCATCACGAGATCGCGATCGCGATGGGCGACGGCGGAAAGAATAAGTCGCCCGCACCGGTCGGTTTCCATCGTCTCGCCCTTGCGGCGTATATAGCCGCGATCGCCGAACGGCGTGCCATCGGGGGACAGCGCCCGCTGATTGATCTCGGAAAAGACGAAGCCGGGATAGACCATCGTGACGGTCACGCCGCTTCCGTCGAGCTCAATGCGGAGCGAATCGAAGAAGCCTGCCATGGCATGCTTGGTGGCGGCATAGGCGGTGCGCTTGGGGACGCCGGTGAGCCCCGTGAGGCTTGAAATGGCAACGAGGCGTCCCTTCGACTGCTTGAGATGCGGCAGGGCGTGCGCGGTACACCACACGCTGCCCAGATAATTGACCCGCATGAGGGTGTCGAAAATGGTGAGATCGGTGATCTCCTCGAAGAGCCCGCTTGAGCCGATGCCGGCGTTGTTCACCAGGATATCCAGCCGGCCAAAGTGCGCCACGGTGCGCTCCACGATGGACGCGCACGAGGCTTCGAGACTCACGTCGCCGGGCACCACCAAGGCGTCGGCACCAAGGGCCCGGCATTCCGCCGCCACGGTGTGCAGGCGGTCCACATCGCGCGCGGCCAGCGCCAACTGCGCCCCCTCGGCAGCGAACTGCCGCGCCAGCTCGGCGCCAATGCCGCTTGAGGCGCCGGTGAGGAGGACAACCTGACCGGCAAAGCGGCGGGTCATGATTCCTCCGTGGCGTGGTCCGGCTCGCGCCAGGCGTCGCCGATCCCGTCGTCGTCAACGGGCGCATCGAGGATGGCGAGCGCCTGCGCCGCGTCACCCACCCGTACGGCCAGCCGCACGGGAAAGAGGAGGTGCATGGCCGGCAACATCCCCCCCGCGTCGTCGCGGAGCACCACGGCCGGAATCTGGTGGGCGTCCAGCACGGTGCGCGCCACGAGGGCGTCCATTTCGTTGAGGAACTCCCGGATCACCTGCATCTGTGCGGCCATGCAGCGAAGCTATCGCCCGGCGCCGGTTGTCGTGAGGGCGGTGCGGAAACCGACTACATTGCAGAGATGTCGGCGTCCTTTGGTATTTTCGTTTTGGCAGAGCTTCCCGGTGAAGCCGGTGCATTGGTGCGAGCCATTCAGCAGCGCTTTGACCCGAAATTGGCCCGGCTGACGCCGCCGCACGTGACGTTGGTTGGATCGTCGGGGGTGGGTGCGATGCCCACCGATACGCCGGTGGCGCGGATTCGTGCCGCGCTGGAGCCGATTGCCGCCAGTACGCCGCCGCTGGAGTTGGCGCTGGGGCTGCCGCACCGGTTTATGCAGACGGACATCGTGTCGTTGCCGCTGGATCACAACGGGCCGCTGCGGGCGCTGCACGAGCGTATCGCCCGCAGTGGACTGCCCTTCAAGCAGGCGCGGTTCCGGTTTACGCCGCACTGCACCCTGAGTTTTTACCCGACCCTCACCCCGGCCAGCGAACGTGAATTGCTGGCGGTACGCGTGAAGGCGCCGGCCATTATTGAGCGGCTGCAGGTGTATCTCACGCGTGATCCGCAGCCGTCGACGTTATTGTTTGAGGTGGCGCTTACCGGTGACGCTACGGGCAGCGCGTATCCGGGCGCAGCTTCTGGTAGGTTGACATCGCGTGCTTGAGGCCGAGGAGCGCTGAGGCCTCGAGTTCGTACTCCAGCTGGAGGTCGCCAAACTTTTCCGCATCGTGCTGCGTGAGTTGCCGAGAGGCTTTTTCGGCAATGCTGTGGCGGCGGAGGTATTCGCGGGCGGCCAGCCACATGGCGTTGGCGGCCTGGCGGATGGTGGCGTCGTCGCTGACGGGGGTGACAGCGCAGGCTTTCTCGAAGTCGCGCACGCATTCGGCGAGCGCCAGATCGATGGTGTCCACCATGGCCTGCGCGGCACCGAGTTCAGATTTCGCCACGGTCAGCGCATGCAGGCGGGCAATGCGCTCATGCTGACGGCACGTTTCCGACGCGGTGCGCGCGAGGGCGTCACCACAGTAGAGCGGTCCTTGCTCCGCCGCCGTTGGGTCGTCGAGCAGAAGCGGGGCAGCAGCGCGTGAGGGAGACATGGGTGGGGTAGGGGTAGACAGCTGGTGCGTGGGCCCCGTCACCACGTCGACCGGGCCGTTGCTGTGATCTAGCGTGCGCACCCGTCCCAGTGGTAGTGGGGTGCCCAAGGCCGATACGTGAATCGACACAAGTGGCCTTCATCCCCGCTGATTGTGCGGTATGCTTCACCGATGACGTTCCCACCGGAATCCTTCACGCATCTGCTCGTCACCACGACGGCCGATGGCGTCCGCACCATCACGCTCAACCGCCCCGACCGGCTGAACGCGGTGAATCCGCTGCTCGCAGACGAGCTGCCAATGGCCATGCACCATGCGGCGCAGGACGACGCGGTACGGGTGGTGGTCATTACGGGGGCGGGGCGCGGGTTCTGTGCCGGTCTGGATTTGGCGGAACGGGGGCAGCTCGACGCAACGAGTCGTGCGACGCGATTGGATCCGTACTACTGGGTGGGGCGGTGGGTGCAGTCGATTACCACCTGCGAGAAGCCGGTGATTGCGGCTGTGAATGGTGCGGCGGCCGGGGCCGGCTTTGGACTGGCGCTCGCCTGCGACCTCCGGCTGCTGAGCGCCAGCGCCACGGTGACGGCGGGGTATGTCCGCCGCGGCTTGTCCCCCGACGCGGGGGTAACCTGGTTTCTGCCGCGTCTGATTGGTCACGCGCGTGCCACCGACATCATCCTCACCGGTCGCGATGTGCGGGCTGAGGAAGCCGATCGCATCGGTCTTGCCACCGCGGTGTATCCCGAGGACGTGTTCTCCGACAGCGTGCACCGCTATGCGGCACAGCTTGCGGCGGGTCCGCCGTTGGCGCTGGCGCTGTCAAAACGCCTGTTGCTGGCCAGCCCCGAGGCCACCCTGGACGCGCAACTCCGCGAGGAGTTCACGCATATCAAGAGCTGCTTCGCGAGTGCGGATGTGCGCGAGGCCCTGGCGGCGTTCAAGGAGAAGCGCGCCCCGACCTTCGAGGGGCGCTGACGCGCCCGGTACGGCGTTAGGTAGGGTGGTGACGCCCGGGGTTGTAGCGCAGGCTTCCGGGGAGGGCGTTGAGCAGCGGCCCGAGTTCCGAGGCGCGCTCGAGGGTGGTGACGAAGGTGAGTCCGTCGAGTGACACCACGAGCATCCCCGAGATTCCGTAGGCCACCACGCAGCCGCCATCGGCGTGAATGACATTGCCGGACGCGTCCACGCAGTGCACCGGCCCCATGACCCCGTTGCCGGTGTCGTCGAGGTCGCGTACGCGGCGCAGCGACGCCCAGGTGCCCACGTCGTCCCACGCGCACTCGGTGGGCAAAACCACCACGCGGCGACTGCGCTCAAGCAGGCCACGATCAATGGACACCGACGTGACGAGTTCGGCGAACCGGGACAGGTCGTCCTCGGCGAGCGCCGGTAAGCCGTGCTGCAGCTCGCGGGTGTGCGCGGTGAGCTCGTCCAGCACGACGCGCGCGCGCCACACAAAGATCCCCGTGTTCCAGCGTGCCCCACTGTCGATCAGCGTATCGGCCAAGGCGGCCGTCGGCTTCTCCACGAAGTGATCCACCCAGCACGCGCCCCCCTCGGCGCGCGACACCAGGGGATCAACGGGGGCGCCGGGTTGCAGGTACCCGAAGCCCGTTTCGGCGCGGGTGGGATGGGCACCCAAGGCCACCAGCATCGGCTCGGCCGCGGCGAGAGCGGCCGCCCGTCGCAGCGCATCCCGGAACACGTCGGGAAACCCGACGGCCAGGTCGGCGTGGAGTGCGCAGAACACCGTGTCGGGCCCCGCGCGTTTGGCCACCTCGTGCGCGCCCCACGCCAAGGCCGCCGCCGTGCCCAGCGGGCGCGGCTCAACCAGCATATTGGCCCGCGGCACCTCTGGAATGGCGTCATGCAGTGCGTCGGCGATATCGGCGCTGGTTACCACCAGCACCCGCTCGGGCGGTACGAGTGGGGCGAGCCGGTCGACGGTGTCGGCGATCAGGGGGCGCTCGTTGACGAGCGCGAGCAGCTGTTTGGGGCGCTTGGGAGAGCTGAGCGGCCAAAAACGGGTGCCGATGCCCCCGGCGAAGACCACGGCCCAGAGGGCGGTTCGTGTTTCGAGGAGCGGATCGCCCTCGAACGCCTCCATGGTGTCCGCGCTGAAGGCCGTCTCAACGAGCACGGGGGGCGCAACATGCGGCGCAACAGCGCGGGGCTCAGGGATCATGGCAGCGAAAGGAAGCACAGGGAGGGCGGGTCGCGACGAACACGTCGATGGCAACTGGCGCATCGGTGCGACGCAGGTGAACATACCTAGCAGATGCTCACCCTGCACCTTACCAACGGCGACTTGGCGTCGAGCGCTCTCGCGCGTTCCGGTTTGCCGGGCGACATCGTGTCCTGGCGTGACCTGCTGCACGATGGCCCGGTCCCTCGCGATGACGACCTCGAGGCATTTCGTCGCGTGCGTGGTCACTTCCTCGCCAGTCGGGGATGGTCGCACGAGTCGGACGCCGTGGCGGACTTCGCGCAGCGTGACGCCCGGCTTGAGGTCGTGGGAGCCGGCGATGAGGTGGTGTTGTGGTTTGAGCCCGATCTCTACGACCAACTGCAACTCATTCAGATTCTCGCGCGCTTCGCCGGCGGGGGGGAGCAGGCGCGTCCGCGGCTCACCATTGTCCCGGCCGATTGCTACCTCGGACCCATGGAGCCGGTGCGGTTGGCCACGATGTACGGAGTCCGTCGCGAGATCACCGCGGTGGACCTGCTCCACGGCCAGTTGGCATGGTCCGCCTTTACGGCGCCAACCCCGGACGCCCTGCTGGCGGTCGTCAGCCGTTTGGATCGTGAGGTGACGGCCCGCACGTACGATGCCGATGCGCAGGTCCGGCTTCCGCATCTGGTGTCGGCGTTGCGTCGTCAGCTTGAAGAGTACCCTGACATCGACTCCGGGCTCTCGCGCAGTGAGCGCCAGCTGTGTGAAGCGCTGTCGCCCAGGGCGATCACGTTACGCACGCTCTTTGCGGCGCATCAGGCCGCCGAGTCGTGGGTATGGCTCGGGGACTTAAGTTTCGCGTGGTACGCCGAGCGGCTCAGTGATTGCGCGCAGCCCATTGTGGAGCATACCGATGGTTCCCGCTTAATCGCACCGCTGCGTGATGCCCGTGGTCAAGGATTCTGGGAGCGCACGGTTCAGCTCACACCGTTCGGGCAGGATGTTGTCCGCGCCCGTGCTGATGCGGTGCGCGCCAACGGCATAGATCGATGGATTGGCGGTACTCACAGCACCCTCGCGCAGTACTGGCGCTGGGATGCGCGTACGCAACGCACCGAACCGTTTCCCCGGAGCTGACCGACATGTCCACCGATACCGATGCTGAGCTGTTGGCGATGCTCGAAGCCGACATGACGCTCGAGGCGGCGCAGCCGATCCTCGCCCTGGCGGCCGGCTACTTCGCGGACACGCGGCGCGGCGAGGGACCCGTGTCCACCTGGCACAGTGCCCAAGTGATTGCGGATCGCCTGGTCAGCGCGATGCCGCGGTTGCCTCGCCCGCTGCCGGATGTTGCCCGGCGTTTGTCGCAGTTGCTGTTGGACGATGTGAACCGTTTGGCGCATCCGATGTACACCGGTCATCAGGTGTCGGCGCCGTTGCCGGCCGCGGTGTGGACCGATGCGCTGATCAGCGCGCTGAATCAGTCGCAGGGCGTGCGGGAAATGTCTCCATCGTTTACTCCGCTTGAGCATCAAGTCATTGCGTGGATGACGGATCTGGTGGGGTGGGATGAGCAGGCCGGCGGGACGATGACGTCGGGTGGCACGGAAGCCACCTTTGCGGCCTTGCTGGCGGCGCGGAGCCGTGCGGTGCCGAATGTGTGGAAGCATGGGTTGGGTGCCAAGCCACCGGTGATCGTGTGCGGCGAATTTGCCCACTATGCGGTGTCACGCGCCGCCGGCGAGATGGGACTGGGCACCTCGCGGGTGATCATCATTCCGTCGCGTGACCACCACATGGATCTTGGCGCGCTGCGCCAGCAGCTCGAGGCGCTTCGCGCCAGCGGAACGCGGGTGATGGCAGTGGTTGCCTCGGCGGGCTGTACGGGCACCGGCAGTTTTGATGATCTGAACGCCATCGCCAATCTGTGCGACGAATTTGCCGACGATCATGGACCGCTATGGCTGCACGTGGACGCTGCCCATGGCGGGGCGGCGCTGCTGTCGCCGTCCCATCAGCATCGGATGCGCGGATTGGTGCGCGCGCGCTCGCTCACGTGGGATCCCCACAAGTCGCTGCTGCTGCCGCTGTCAGCGGGGATGGTGCTGGTGCGCAGTCAGGATGATCTCACGCGTGCCTTTACGCAGGAAGAACCGTCGCTCATCGGCCCCGGGGCATCCAATGCGCAGCTGTGGGATCTGGGGCCCCGGTCGTTTCATACGTCGCGCCGCGCGGATGTGCTGAAGCTGTGGGTGGCAATCGAGCGCTATGGGACAGACAACCTGGCGCGGCTGTACGACCGGCTCTGTCGGATGACGCAGCTGCTGCACGGCCTGGTGAAGGCTCACCCGGATTTTGTGGCGTTGCACGAGCCGATGTCGAATATTCTCTGTTTCGCGTGGAAGCCTGAGGGCGTTGCCAGCGACGATCTGGATACGCTGACCGAAGCGTTGCGCGAGCGCTACAACCGGTCGGGGCGCGGGTTTCTGTCTGTGATCACGCTCAACGGTCGTCGGGTGTTACGCGTGACGATCATGAATGCGCGCACCGACGAAACCCACCTCGCGCGCCTCATGGACGGCTTAGCGGCGGAGGCTGCGCAGATCCTGCACACGCACTAACGTGTCCGTGTTGACGTTGTTTCCCCCCGTTCCCTGAGTCTGCTCATGCGTTTTGCGCTTCTGATGGCCGGCGGCGGTGCCGTGTGTGGCTTGCTGCTTACTGGCTGCGCGCCGACCTCACCGGCTCGCCGCCCCATTAATCCACCGGGGATCGCCCCGCTTGTGCCCGCGTATTCGGTGGCCATTCGCGACGGGCAGCAGGTGTACGTGTCGGGGATGACCGGCATTACACCCGGCACGCAGGAGATCATTGAAGGCGGCGTTGCCGTGCAAACGCGTCAAACGCTGGAAAACATTCGCACCGCGTTGCAAGCCGGTGGTGCAACCATGGCCGATGTGAATGAGTGCACGGTGTTCCTCACCGACATGCGTGACTACGCCGCGATGAACACGGTCTATACCGAGTTCTTCCCCGTACACCCCCCTGCGCGTGCAACGGTCGCCGTGACCGCGCTGCCGCGTCCCACCGCGCGCGTTGAAATCAAATGCAGCGCCCAGATCCGCTCACCGGAGAAGAAGTGACAACGCCGCTCCAACTCAAACGTGGTGCTGACCTGCTGCAGGACCCTGTCTTAAACAAGGGTACTGCGTTTACTGACGCCGAGCGTGATGCGTTTGGCCTACGTGGTTTGCTGCCTCCCCGTGTGATGTCGCAGGATGAGCAGCTGGCGCGCATTCTGCCGGGCGTTCGGTCCAAGCCATCACCGCTGGAGCAGTACGCGTATCTGGTGGCGTTGCACGATCGCAATGTGACGTTGTTCTATCGTTTGGTGATGGAGCATCTTGAGGAGCTGATGCCGGTGTTGTACACGCCGACGGTGGGACAGGCGTGCGAGGAATTCGGTCGTATTTTCCGCCGGAGTCGCGGGATGTATATCACCGCCGCCGACAAGGGGCGTGTGGCCGAGGTGCTGGCGAACTGGCCGCAGGATGACATCCGGATGATCGTGGTCACCGACGGCGAGCGCATTCTCGGGCTGGGTGATCTTGGCGCGAACGGCATGGGGATCCCGATCGGGAAGCTGACGCTGTATACCGCGTGTGCGGGGGTGGCACCCAATCAGTGTTTGCCCATCACGATTGACGTGGGCACCAACAATACGGCGTTGCGTGAGAGCCACTCGTACGTGGGGCTGCGTCAGCCGCGCCTGCGCGGCGCCGAGTACGATGCGTTGCTCGATGAGTTTATCGAGGCAGTGCAGGTCCGGTTCCCGCTTGCCTGTCTGCAGTTTGAGGATTTCGGCAATCACAACGCGTTTTCGCTGCTTGAGCGGTGGCACGATCGCATCTGCACCTTCAACGACGACATTCAGGGCACGGCCTCGGTGGCGTTAGCCGGCCTGTTCTCGGCGGCCCGCATCAGCGGCATCCCATTGCGCGATATGCGACTCCTCTTTCTTGGCGCGGGCGAGGCGGGGATCGGGATTGGCGATCTGGTGGTTGAGGCGCTCTGTTCGGAAGGGCTCTCGCTTGAGGAAGCGCGTCGGCACTGTTGGTTTGTGGATTCGAAGGGGTTGGTGGAGCAGTCGCGTACCGATTTGGCGGAGCACAAACAGCGCTTTGCCCATGAGCATGCGCCGGTGAGTACCCTGCTCGAAGCGGTCACCTCGCTCAAGCCGCACGCCATCATCGGCGTGTCCGGGACGCCAAACACCTTCACCCCCGAGGTGCTGGCCGTGATGGCGAAGGCGCACTCGCGGCCCATTGTGCTTGCCTTGTCCAATCCCACGTCCAAGGCGGAGTGCACCGCGCTGCAGGCGTATGCCGGTACCAATGGCCGCGCGATCTTTGCCAGCGGCAGTCCGTTTGCCCCGGTCACGTACCAAGGGAAAACGCATGTGCCGGGGCAGGGGAACAACGCGTACATCTTCCCCGGCGTTGGGTTGGGGATCATGGTGAGCGCCTCGTCGCGGGTGACGGAAGCGATGTTTGCCGCCGCGGCGCGCACGCTCGCGTCGATGGTGACGGTGGAGGATCTCGCGATGGGCCGCATTTATCCGAGTCTCTCGCGTATTCGCGAGGTGTCGCGGGCGATTGCGATTGAAGTGGCCACACAGGCGTTTGATACCGGGTTGGCGCGGGTTGAGCGGCCGGCGGATATCGCGGCGGCCGTCACGGCGGCCATGTTTGAGCCGCATTATGTCCCGTTGCTCTGATCTCACGATGTCGTGAACGCGCGCGGAGCCGAACTGGTCGATCTTGAATTCTCCGCGCCGCAGATGCGCGTCATGGCCGATGAGGTGGTGGCGCGCTGCATTGCGCATATCGCGACGTTGTCCAGTCAGCCGCTGTATGGTGTGCACGAGGCGGAGGCGTTGTGTGCCATGATGCGCGAGTCGTCGCCCGCCATGGGGACGCCGCTCACGGCGCTGTTGGATGAGTTATTCACCACCTACATCCCGCAGTCGTTCAACACGCCATCGCCCGGTTATCTGGCGTACATCCCCGGGGGTGGACTTTTCCCCGCGGCGTTGGCGGACTTCATTGCCGATACGACCAATCGCTACACGGGCATTTGGCAGGCGGCGCCGGCGCTGGTGCAGCTGGAAGCCAATGCGTTGGAGTGGTTGCGCGAGTGGATGGGCTTTCCTGAGGGCACGCGCGGC
>CANHTA010000040.1 GCA_947463135.1 Gemmatimonadota bacterium | reverse complement strand
GCACGCCACGCGGCGGTGGTGGAGTCGTCCGCCTTCACGGTGGACAGCGCCCCCCATGCGCGCCGCGGATCCCCCCACGCCAACTCCAGCGTCGACAGGAGTCGACGCGGCGCCAACAGCACGGGATCGGCAAGCAACACGGTACGAATCGAATCGCGCGTGGCGGCTGGCGCCCGTGTCAGCGCAAACAGCGCCGCCGTCTCGAGATAGGGCTCATCCCGCAGCGCATCACGGAAGGCCACCGCCGCCGCTTGCCATCGACCGAGCGCGACATGTAGCTGCGCGACTTCCCCGGACAGCGCACCTCCGGCCCCGAGCAAGCGCCCAGCCTCGGCCAACACGGAATCGGCCGCCTGCGCGCGCCCCTGCTGCAGCAGCAAGCGCGCATACTCACGAAAGGGCGCCCCGTCGCTTCCAGCCGCACGACGCCACGCCGTGAAGGCCACACGCGCCTCGTCGTCTCGCCCAATGCCCACCAGTGCACGCAATTGCATGCTGCGCGCAACAGGATCGGTTGGACGCAACTGCAGCACGCGTTGCACCACCGGCACGATGGAATCGCGCATACCAAGCTCGGCCCAGACGCGTTCAAGTCCCAACAACGACAACGCCACCTTGTCGCCGTCGGCATTGCCGGGAATCAGTGCACGTTGCAGCACGTCACGATAGGCGAGGGCCGCGGCCTTCATGTTGCCTTTGTCTTCCGCGTCCAGCGCCATCCCCAACGCATCGGCGCTGTCTGGGCGGGCGGAGGGGAAGCGCACGACACTTTGCGCGTGCACGCCCGTGCCCGCCGTCACCACTCCCATGGCAACGGCGCACAGGGCCCACAGCCCGCGCGGCATGACCAACCGCGCGGGGGATTTACGGCGGCGTGGTCCCATTGAGCTTCCGGAAGTACTCGATCACGATACGACGCTCGTCTGGTCCAAGGCCGCGCAATTCGTTCCACGTGGGTGGGGCGAACTTGTTCGCCGCCTTACCGGCTGACGAGCCATCCACGCGCCCCGAGGCCCCATTCCCATTGGCCGCCTTCGCTTCGCGCGGCCCTTGGTCGTCCCGCTCGTCCTGTTCCAGAAAACGACCGGCGTCGAGCAAACGCCGATAGAGCTGCTGTTGGCGGGCCGCCACTGCGGGATCAATCCCGTTGCGCTCTATCTGCTGCGCCAACGTTTGTGCTTCCTTGGCCAACGCATCGGTGCGACCGGTCTGATCCGCATCAGACACATCCGTGAGCGAGCGGGCCACCTCGCGCTGCTGCTTGGCCAACAGGCGCGACTGCTGACGCGCGGCATCTCCCTTCGCGCCACCGGGCAACATATTGAGCCCCTGCATCTGGCCGTTCAGCTGACCCTGCTGCTGTGCCAGCTGTTTGAGCTGCTCCATCATTTCCGTGAAGCCGGACGCCGATTGCGCGCCGTTCATTTTCTCGCGGTCGCGCACCAGCGACGAAAGCGCCTGATTGAGCGCCTCGCTGGCATCCTTCATCGCATTTTGGGCCTGCTCGCTGCCTCCGGGTTGCCCCGACTGCTGCATCTGCTGCGTGGCCTGTTCCACGCGACGTTGCGCCTCGCCCATCGCTTTCTGCGACCGTTGCGACAACAGCGACGAACTCCGCCCGGCCTTCTCGAGGCGTTCGGCCGCCTGCTGGACGCCCTGCTGCAGCGCGCTCTGTTCCCCCTGCATCCCCTGCGCCCCCTGACTGCGGGCCTTCTGCTCGAGCTCCGCCTGTTGACGCGCCAACTGCATCGTTTCGTTGATGGACTGATCGAGTTCGCTGGACAGTTCGGTTTTCCACGCATCCACCTGCGCGTCGCGAGCCGCCGACAGCTGTTGCGCCGCCTTCTCCATGGCGTCTGCCGCCTGACGGGCCTGCTCACCGGGATTACCCTGCTGCCCACCGGACGGCGGCCCACCAGCCTGCTGCCCTTGCTGTCCCTGCTGTCCCTGCTGCCCTTGCTGTCCCTGCTGCGGTTTCCCGCCGGGTTGGCCCTGCCCCTGCTGACCGGGCTTCGGCGTCCCCTGCTGCCCCTGCTGTCCGTTCGGCTGCGCGCTCGACTTCTCCGCGCCGGCCTTGGGTTCCCCCGGCGTGTCCGGCGCCTTCGGCCCCGACGCTCCCGCTTGGCCCGGCTCCTTACCTGGCTCCTTACCCGCCGCCTCATTCGGCGCCTTCTCCCCCTCAGCCTTCTCCCGCTGCTGCTGTTGCGCCGCCTTCTGCATGGCGTCGGCAGCCTGATTCAGCAACGGCTGGGCGGCACGCGTCTTGGAGGCGCCCGGCTTCGCCCCGGCCTCCTCAAGCCGCTTGGCCAGCGCCTGCACCTCGCGCTCGAGCTCACGGGCCCGGTCGGCCAGTTCCTTGGGGCTCGAGGCCGGCCCGTCGCCGGATTGCCGTTCCCCCTGACGTTGTCCCTGACGCCCTTCCATCCGGTCAGCAGACCGCTGCTGCGCCTGCGCCAACTCCTTCGCCTCGTCGCGCAGCGTCTGCATGGCCCCTTCAAGGGCCGCACGCTTCAACATCTCGGCACTCTTTTCCAACTGCTCGCGCATCTGCTTCTGCTGCTCGCCCAGCTGCTGCATCGACTTCTGCGCGTCCGTGCCACTGAGTCGGTCAGCGTTCTTGTTGAGCTCCTCAAGTTGCTTTTGCATCTCGGGGGTCATCGCGTCGCGCAGCATTTTCTGAATGTCCTTCATGCGCGAGGCCAACGCCGTGTCGAGCGCATTGGCATTTTTCAGCCGCGACTCGAGCTCCTTGGCGTTTTGACGCAGCGAATCAACTTTGGCACCAAGCTGCTGCTGGTCGCGCGCGAGCTGCTTCGCTTTTTCCGCCGCAGAAAAGCTCATGGACTGGCTCTTGCCGCCCTCGCTCTTGGCGGTGCCATTGGACTGCGCCTCCTCCGGCTTCCCCCCACCCTTGAGGTCGCGATTGCGCGCCGCGTTGTCGGTGTTCTGCTGCAGTCGTCGTTCCTGCTGCGCCAACCGCTGCGCCTGTGCCGCCAGTGAGTCGGCTAACGCACGCGCCATGGCGCGCTGCTCGGAGAGGCTCGGCACACGGAGCAACAGCTCGGCGCTCACCGTGGCCTGACGCCATGGCGAATCATCGATGGCCGTGGCGGTTACGTGCAGCCGATCGCCGGGTTCAAGCTGACGTCCGTCAAGCGTAATCGTCGCGCCTCCTTCGAAGAGCGGTGCAGCCGGCGACGCCACCTCGATACGCTCACGGCCCGTGGCTCCCGCGCCCCCCGCACGCTCACGCCACAGCTGCAAAGTGACGGTGCGCACGCCGTGGTCATCGCTGGCCTCCACGTAGATTGGCACAATCCCGGTGGGACCGATGACCGTGTCGGATTGCGGCGACACGATCGCCACCTCGGGTACCTTATCCGGGACCACCGCAAACACCAGCGCGTCGGGCAATTCCGGTGGCAGCGTGGCGGCGCCACCACGTGGTGTGGCCGATGCGATCCAGCTCCACCGGCCATCCCGGTCAAGCGGAACCACCGCCGAAACCGCAGCGCCAGTGGTGGGTGCCTCGAAGCGGATGGTGTCGCGTCCATCGGTGAGCATCGCCTCGCGGGCGCCGCCGCGGAGCATGGCCGTCACGCGCACACGCGTGCCGCGCGGTACGCGAAGCGGCGGGACCGGCTCCATCGCTTCATCGGTGCGGCCGAGATACGCGGGATAGTTGGCGAAGAGCGCCACATCGCCGATCCAACCGCGGTCCGCCACGGTGATCACGCCACGCAATTCCGGCGCACGTCCATCGTTCACACGCAGGGAGATTGGCGCTGATACGGCACCGAGCGCCAACGACACCACGCCATCGGCGCGAATCGCGAGCGTGGTATCGCGCCACGCTTCGCCCTCGGCGCGACGCGACACCGTAATGCGCTGGCGTCCCTCGGCGCGGAGCAGCACCGACACCGGCATCCCACGCGGCACCAGCAGCGGCAGTTTGTCGAATTCGAGGGCGGGCAGCAGCGTCCCGCGCCACGCGCGCACCGGATGGACGGTGGCAGCAAACCCATCCGGCGCGTGACGCGCCGACCACGAGAGCCCCGCCACCGTCATCACGGCCGCCATCGCGGCAACGCTCACGCCGCGACCAAGCCGCTGGGCCACCCTCGGGGCCAGCGCACCGGGGGCTAAGCGGCGCGCCACATCCTGCGACGCACGCGCGCCTAAATCACCAGCCCCCGCCACTTCAAGCGCCCCGCGCAGTGAACCGGCACGCAGGGACTGCTCGCGCTCAATGGCGGCGGTGAGCGCCGGGAGTGAGAGCACATCGGTATTCCGTTGGCGCAGCAGCCAGACCAGCGCCATGGCGGCCGCTACGGCCGCGCCCCACATGGCCAGCGGCACCGCACGCGGCAAGGACATCCACCGCCCATCGGCCATCAGCCATGCGCTCACGGCCAGCGCCAGCGCCACCACACCGATCACCGCCAGCGCGACGATGGCGATAGACCGCGCACGTAAACGGGACTGTTCGTGCGCGAGACGTCGTTCGAGGGGCGAGGACACCACGCCGGTGCCTGACAGCGCGGGGGCCGTCACGGCGTCACCCGGCTGGTCACGGCGTAGGTAAACAGATTCACGCCCAGGCGAATCGCCTGCTCGTGCAGCAGTGGCGGATCGGGATACGTTCCCACGTCCTCCCATCCATTGCCGAGATCGGCGGAATAGGTGTAGTACACGGCCAGCCGATTCCCAATGAAAATGCCTAACCCTTTGGCCGGCGATCCGTCGTGCTCATGCACCTTCGGCGGACCGTTGTCGAACTCGTACACGAGATGATAAATCGGGTGGCGGTGCGGCACGTCCACCAAGGGCCGATCGGGAAACACCCGCTTGATCTCCCGACGAAAGCTCTCGTCGAGCCCGTAATTATCGTCCACATGCAGAAAGCCGCCACGCGTGAGATACTCACGCAGGCGCTTCACCTCAATCTCGCTGAGCGCCATCTCACCATGCCCGGTGAGGTGCAAGAACGGGAAGTCGAAGAGGGCCGAATCGGCCAAGGTCACCTTGGCTTCCGCCCGCTCAATCGGCAACGCGGTGCGCTCGGCGATGGCGCGAATCAAGTTGGGGAGACTGGAGGGGTTGGCATACCAATCGCCGCCGCCCTCGTACTGCACCCGCGCAATCGCCAAGCGGCCGGGCCCACGCCACAGGGCGCGGGTAACGTTGGCCGCGGCGTTGAGGGCCACAGCGGCCGCCGCGTGCGCGGGCGGTGTGAAGGCCAGCACGCCACCGGCTGCGGCGGTGAGGAAGACCAACCGGAAAGATCGAGAAGCGGGTAGCCGCATCAGGTGTCGTGAGCGAGTCGGTAGGCGAGATTGCGGCTGGCACCATGCTCGTCCATCAGGCGCTGGACGATGTCCCGAGGGCGACACCCTTCGTCACGCAGGGCGACCGCCACCGCATGAAGACCCTCTTCGCTCGGGGCGACCACAGGGGCGCCCCCCAACACGATGACGATTTCCCCGCGTGGCGGTGTGCCCTCATAATACGCGGCCACGTCGTCCAGCGTTCCGCGCTTAACCTCTTCAAAGTGCTTCGTGAGTTCGCGGGCCACCGCCACCGGGCGTGTTCCGCCCGCGATGGCCCCCAGATCGCGCAGGGTCGCCACCAGCCGGTTCGGTGATTCGTAGAGAATGACCGTGTGTGGAAGACGGGCCGCGAGCGCGAGCTGTTCCTCGCGATCTTTCCCCTTGCGCGCCGGGAAGCCGAGCATGGTAAACGGCTGGGGGGCGAGCCCGGACGCCACGAGCGCCGCCAAGATGGCCGATGCGCCCGGAATCGGGATGACGCGGACGCCGGCGGCCACCGCAGCCTCAACCACCCGTGCCCCGGGATCCGACACGAGCGGCGTGCCGGCATCACTGATCAGGGCGATGGATTCCCCCGCCTGCAGTCGCGCCAGCAACCGTGGTACGACACTGGCTTCATTGTGCTCATGCACCGCCAGCGTTGGCGTGCCCGTGCCATATCGGCTGAGGAGCGTGCGGGCGTGTCGCGTATCTTCGCAGCAAATGAGCGACACGCTGCGGAGCACCGCGAGGGCGCGCAGGGAGATGTCACCCAGATGGCCGATGGGGGTGCTCACCAGATGCAACGCCCCGGGGATGGCCGCAGACGGCCAGAGCGTCGCGGCCCGGTCGGCGAGATCGGAGGCATTCCCCTCCGATTCGGCCGCCCCGGGCGCGTCGCCCGCGTTGGTCAGGCGTGCTCCTTGAACTTTGCTTCGAGCGCCGGACGCGGCACCGCGCCAACCACCTGATCGACCAGCTTGCCACCCTTGAAGAAGAGGATGGTGGGAATCGAGCGCACATTAAACCGCGCGGCCGTCCGCTGATTATTGTCCACATCGAGCTTGGCCACCTTCACCGTGCCCGCGTACTCAGTCGCCAGCGATTCCACCATCGGCGCAATCATGCGACAGGGCGCGCACCAGGTTGCCCAGAAATCGACCACGGCGAGCCCTTCGTGCTGCTCGATTTCCGTGACAAAGGTGTCGTCCGACACTTCCACTGCGTTCGCCATCGTGTGCTCCGTTGGCGCGGCCACCGGCTCCCGCCGATTGCTCTCGCGCCCGTCTGCAGGATTAGACTTCTAAGAAGAGTTTCACGCCCGCATCGATTTGACCGACCATGACCGACTCTGTACGCCGCGGCACGCGCATTGCCCACATCGGGATCGCTGTCCGTGCCCTCGACGAGCTGCTTCCGTTTTGTCGCAACATCTTGGACTTGCCCGACGTGCCACTCGACGATGCAGACGGAGCCGCCATTGCCGGCTTCGCCGCCGGCGAGTCGCTGGTTGAGCTCCTCGAGGCCAAGTCAGCCGATTCCCCGATTGGCAAGTACATCACGAAGCGGGGGCCCGGCATTCACCACGTCTGTTTTGCGGTAGACGACCTCGACGGCACCTTACAGCGCTGTCGCGACGCCGGCCTTCGCCTGATCGATGAAACACCACGTCGCGGCGCGGAGGGGAAACGCATCGCGTTTCTCCATCCGAGTGCCACGGGCGGGATCCTCGTTGAACTGTCCGAATATTAGTCGGACTGTCCAGCGTCACCAGTCCGGCTCAGCGGCAGAACTCCTTCAGCGGAAGCAGGTTGATGTCTTCCACGAACCAGCGACCATCAGGGCCGCTGACCGTCAGGATCGACGTTTTGGCGCTCCGCTCGCCCTGAAAAAGCTCGATCTGAAATTCCTGACGTCCGCCGGTTTGCAGTCGTGGGCGATCGTCCAGGAAACCCCACCGATCGTGGGTCAAGGTGCATTGCATGATGATCAGGCGCTTCTCAAGATCGTCGCGTTTCATCTGGTCGCGCGCCGCCCCTTTGGTGGTGCCCCAGATGGCGCTCATGGTTTGGAGATCCTGCGCCTTGGCGGCCTTGAGAAACCCCTGAACGGCCGCCGTCCCCGTGACCGCACCGATGGGGTTCGTCGGGTCTGACCGAACCGCTGGGGCGGCCACACCGGGTATCGAGGTCTCGCTACTTTGCACCGTGCGCATGCACCCGCTCACCCCCGTCGCACCGGCCAGTCCCAGCACCCACACCCACCCACCGTTCCACCTCGGCGGTCGCTGCATTCCAACCTCCTCCCCACATCGTGAACCCATTGGACGGACCGACCCCGCACGACGTGGTCGTGTCTGGGCACCAAATGCGGTCGCGTCCGTTTATCGGGGCGAAAGGTACCCCACCCGTTCTCCCACCGGATACCCCAGTGACGTCGCTTCGCTACCAGCGCCTCTATGTGAACATCGATCACGTTGCCACGGTCCGACAGGCGCGTGGTGGCACCGAGCCGGACCCGGTGGCCGCCGCCACGCTGTGTGAGCGCGCCGGTGCCGACGGGATTACCGCCCATCTGCGGGAGGACCGGCGGCACATTCACGACGCCGACATTCAGCAACTGGCCGCCACGGTCACCACCGCGCTCAATCTGGAATGTGCGGCCACCGAGGAGATGTTGCGGTTGGCCGAAGCGCTGCGCCCCGCCGCCGTTACGCTGGTGCCGGAACGCCGGGAGGAGATCACCACGGAAGGGGGCCTCGATGTGATGCGTGCCACCGATCAGCTGCGCGAAGCGGTCGGTCGCCTCAAACGGGCGGGCGTGCGCACCAGTCTCTTTATCGATCCCGAGGAAGCGGCCGTGCGTGCCGCCCACGCCTTGGGGAGCGATGCCATTGAGTTGCATACGGGACAGTACGCCCACGCGCCAAGCGACGCGCGCACCCTGCGGGCGCTCGCCGACGCGGCCGCGCTCGCCTCCTCCCTGGGGATGGCGGTGCACGCCGGTCACGGTCTGTCGGTGCGCAACGTCGGGCCTGTGGCGGCCATTCCGGAAATTGAGGAGCTGAATATCGGGCACGCGCTTGTCGGGCGCGCCATCTTTATCGGGTTGGCAGAGGCCGTGCGCGAAATTCGTCAGGCCATGGACGAGGCGCGTGAAGCCGACCGCTTCTGAGTGATCTCCGGAATCCCCCTTCGTCCGAGCTGCCGAGCATGAGTGCACCGCACGCCCTCATTGAGTTTTTTCAGAAGGAAGCCATGGAGTATCTCGGCCGCCTCGACCAGATGATGGCCGACGCGGGCGAGCTCACACCGGACGCCGCCGCGTTTCTCACCAACGCCCGCGCGCTTCGCGGCAGTGCGGCCATGACGCGACTGGATGGGTTGGCCGACCTGGCCTCAACCATGGAACGGATCGCCACCGGTGTGCGCGACCGGGAACTGCAATGGGATCAGCGGCTGCAGCTGGCCGTACGCGGGGCGCTCGCCGAATTACGGGCCCTGGTTGAGCGGGCTGGCCAGTGGACCGATGCCGAACAGCGGCGCAGTCGCACGCAGTCCGTGGCGCTGGCCACGGTGGCCGCCGGCTACCTGGCCACCGACCCCCCCGTCGCCTCGCCGACCAGCCAGATCGTGCCCATTGCACGCTTTTCCCCCGACGACGGGATGCCGTCAATCCTCAAGCGTGCCGCCGACCCGCCGATCACGTTAGCGCAGCGATTCCGCGCCGACATTGCGGCGGCCGCCGACCGCGTCGCACGCGAGTCGGCAGCGGTCGCCACGAGCGCCGCCGGCCCCGCCCAGCTCGCACTGGCCGATGGCGTGCGCCGCGCCCTGCTACGGGTTGCCGAAACCGCAGACAGCTATGGAGCCGCGAGCATAACCGCCCTCGCCACCCGTATGGCGCGCGCGCCCTTGACCACGGCCAGTGAGTATGTCGGGATTCAAAGTGTGGCGCGGCTGCTCATGGATCGTGAGATCACCGATCAGCGACTGGCGCAACAGGTGAAACAGGCAAGCATCACCTGGTCGGGCGCGCCAGCAGCCCCACCGGTGGATGCACCAGCTGTCATTCCCATCGAATCGCTGCTCTATCGTGGGCAGTCCGCGGTGGCGCGTGCGCGCGCCGTGCGCGATGAACTCAACGCCTACTGGCAGCGTGGTGCCCTCACCGACCCGGCGGCGCACGCCCTGTTCAACGAGTTGTCCGACTTGCTGGATCTGGCCGTGACCACATGAATTTCCGGGTATGAAGTTCGACTGGAAAGCCGGGCTCGGGATCACCTTCAGCGGTGTGTTGCTCTGGTGGACGCTGCGCGGCGTTGATCTGCGCGAGGTGTGGACGGTGCTTCGCACCTCCAATGTCTCCCTCTTCGTGCTGAGCGCCGTGGTGGGCACCTGCATCTTCCCGCTACGGGCGCGTCGATGGCGCACCATTCTGGAACCCGTTGCGGGAACCATTCCCTTCGATCCGCTCTGGCGCAGCACCGCCATTGGCATGATGATGAACAACGTGTTCCCGTTTCGGGCCGGCGAATTTGCGCGTGCCTTCGCGCTCGCGCGCGACGTGCCACGCGTGCCGATGACCACGGCCCTGGGCTCACTCGCCGTGGATCGCCTGTTCGATGCGATGGTCGTGTTCTTCATGATGTTCGCCGCCATGCTCGACCCTCGCTTCCCGTCGGGGGTGACGCTGGCAGGGCGCACCGTCCCGGAGCTCGCCAGCGTTGGCGTGGCCATGATGAGCGTGCTCCTGGTTGGCTGCTACGCGATGGTCCTGCAGGGGCCGCGTGTGCTGGCGGCCGTGCGCTGGTGCGCACACCGTCTCCTGCCGCGCTTCGAAGACGTGGTCGTTGGCTTTGTGGAAACCGCCATGGGTGGGTTGGCGGTGCTACGCGATGGACGCCGATTTGTAGCCGTGCTCTGGTGGGCCGTGGCGCACTGGGCGGTGCACGCGCTGGCGTTGTATATCGGCTTTCGCGCGGTGGGCATTGAGGTCCCGTGGTCTGCCGCGCTGTTCCTGCAGGGCGTGATCGCGCTGGGGGTTGCGTTGCCCAGCTCCCCCGGGTTCTTCGGCGTCTTTGAGCTGTCGGCCGTACTCGGCCTGGGCGTGTATGGCGTTGGCGACCAGCTGGCGGTGAGCTGGGCGCTTGCCTTTCACCTGCTCAGCTTCGTGCCCATCACCATTATGGGCGCCGTGTACTTCGCCCGTCTTGGGCTCGACGTGGCCACGATGACCGGCAAAAGTACAGAGTTGGTGGCCAGTGCACCGGCACCAACCGTGACGATTGACCATCCACCAGCAGACTAGGCCATGACGCGCGGCCACACCCACGCGCACACCGAGCGCGCCTACGCGAAAATCAATCTGCTGCTGCGCATTTTGGCGCGCGAAGCAAGCGGATATCACAGCATCGAAACGCTCTTTCAACGGCTCGCACTGCACGATGTCGTGCACGTCCGCGTGGGCTCCATGGCGCCATCGCTGTCATGTGCCGGCCCCTCCATGCCCGACAGCGGATTGGGACCGGTGGAGCAAAATCTGGCGTGGCGCGCGGCCATGGCCTACACGGCGGCCGCTGCATGGGACACCGGTTGGGAGATCGCCATTGACAAGCACATTCCAGTAGGGGGAGGGCTCGGCGGCGGCAGCGCCGACGCGGCGGCCGTTTTGCGCGCACTGGAAACGATGTGTCCCTCACCACTGGGAGCGGCACGGCTGCTTGCCGTAGCCGGCACGCTCGGCGCCGACGTGCCGTTTCTGCTCAGCGGTCACTCGCTGGCGTGGGCGTGGGGACGCGGCGATCGCCTGTTGCCACTCCCCCCACTCCCGCCAGCGACCGTGCACTTGGCAACCTTTGTGGACGGGGTAAACACCGCGGCCGCCTATCGCGCGTTCGCGCACGCACGCGAGATCCATGGCGAGATGCCCCCGGCCACCTCGTATGACATGGACGCATTCGCGAGCTGGCGCGCCATTGCGGCCGTTGCCATGAACGACTTTGAGCCGATTGTGTGCGCCATGCACGAGGGCGTAGCAACCGTGTTGCCCGGGCTTCGCCGCCTTGCCGCTGAACGGCTCGCCGGCGGGACCCCCACCATTGGCATGATGAGCGGCAGTGGCGCCACCTGCTTCGTGCTGGACCCCGAAGGACGCGCGCACCCGAGCGCCGATGGACCGGCCACGATACACACCACCACGACGTGGTAACGCACCGGGGGGCCGCAACCGTGCGCCGGGCGCTACGCCAACCGCGCCCTACGCCTTCTTCGACCGGACTTCGATCGTCTTCCCCATAGCCTGCGCGAGCTTGGGCAACGTCACCGTCAGCACCCCCTGATCAAACTCCGCTTTCACCCGCTCCACATCCACCGTGCGCGGCAGTACGAACGACCGCTGGAACGCGCCGTAGTAGCGTTCGGTCATGAAGTACCCGGTGGTCGCCTGACCCTCCGTGCTCCCTTGCTCCTTTTCGCCGGCAATCGTGAGGGTGTTGTTCTCCACGGTGATCCGGATCGCCTTCCCGTCGATCCCCGGAAGCTCAGCCGATAGCGTCACCGCATCGTTCGTCTCGGCAACTTCCATGGGTGGAATCCACGCCATCCCCGTGGCAAAAAGCGGGCGGAAAAACTGTTCATCCAAGACGGGGTCGTTGAACATGCGACGGAGCATCCCGCCGAGGTGATTGCCATTGGATTCGACCGGCACGCGCTTGGTTAACTGAACCATACTCGACCTCCTGTGAAGGGTGAGCTTCAGCCTACCCCGCCCTGCCCCGCAGGCTATCGGGCGATTCGCCGACACGTTGTCCTCCAAAACACCGTCACCGGCGCAGCCGCGCATACGCCGCGCACCGCGCCCTCGTCATATTGGAGTATGCGCGATCACTCCGACGTTCCGATGCACTTCGAGCCGCGGCTCAATGACCCCGCCCCGCGACGTATCCGCCAACTCGCCCGGCTGGGAGCCATCTTCGCGGTAGCGGTCATGTTCATCGCCGGACTCTGGGTGTTTACCGGGATCCCCGCCCCGGTGGCCACCGCCATGAACGATGCGCTGTGGGCGCCCTGCCCGGCGCAATACGAGGCCGCCCGCACGGCGCAGGATTCGGCCCTCGTGGATGGCTACGTGCTGCGCCCCCGCACGCGATTCGAGCGTGCCATTACCTGCGGCAGCGAGCGCGTCAAGCGCGCAGCGGCTGCTCAGCCGCGAAAGAAATAGACGTACTTCGCCACCAAGCCACCGCGAGACGGACGCAGCCACCGGATGCTCCGATCGAGGCCGGTTGGCCAGTTGCTGTTCCACACCACGTACAGATCGCTGCCGGGCTTCACCGTCCATCGCACGCGTGCATTCGCGGACGCACGGGAAGACTGATTATCCCACTGCGCGAAGATCGTGGCATTCAACCGTGGTGAAAACGCATAGTCGCTGCGAAGCCGCACGGTGTTGGCGGTGAACCGGCCCCCGGGCAACGACACCGCGGTGCGGGCAAGGTCAAGTGTGGCCAGCAGGTACGGCGCGTGACGAACGCGCAGGCTACCACTCACCTCGGTGGAGCGCCCGTCGTAGAACTCGCCCGTATTGGCATTCAGCGACAGGCGCACCCGCCGTGCGTCGGCCGTGGTGCCCGAAAGTTCGGCTCGGTTCCACCAGTAGGGGCCGGCCGCCACGGAGACCCCGTTGAAGAGCGAGAACTGTTCCGTCGGGGCGTCGAAGCGCCGGCGGAGATTCACCTCGATCCGATCGCCCGACTGGAATTGGACGCCAAAGGGCTTCACGCCGACCGAGGCATTATCAAGCCCACCACGGATGCCCCAGACGAAGTCGTACGACAGCAGGTTGAATTCGTAGCGGCGGATCCGACTCGGCTGCCGCGGCCGTGGTGAGAGCTGCGTATTGCCGGAAACGCGGTGAATGCCCGACTGCTGTACGAAGCCGAGCGCGGGATCGTAGCCCGCTTCGATGCGATCGAGCCGCATGACGATATCGGCCTTATCGTTGGGATAATCCACCACCATCCGATAGTGGGCACCAGACACGCCGCCCACGGAATCACGGCTCCACGCGGCATTGCCTTGGACGATCAGATTTTGTCCGCCGCGCACCACATACGGGAGCGAAAAGTCCATCCCACCGGCGAGGCTGCCCGGCTGACCCGCCTGTCCCGCGAAGGTGCCCATGGCTCCGATATAGCCGCGACCAAGGATATCCTGCTTCACACGCAAGACTGCATTCGTGGCCGCTTCGTCTCCCGCTGTACGCACGGTTAAGAATCCCACCTGTCGGCCGCCCGCGCGCCCCTGCACGCGCAGCCCCACCGGAATCGTGACCGGCGTCCCGTTGGCGCCCAACCCAATGCGGCGCGAGTAAAACATCTGCGCCTGCTGGGGCCGCCCGTAGTCAAAGATCGCGGTGCCCTCCGTGAAAAACGGGCGTTGCTCAGGGAAGAACAGCGGGAAGCGCGACAGGTTCACAATCTGCCGATCGACCTCCGCTTGGGCGAAGTCGGGGTTCACGGTGATATCAGCCGTGATGGTATTACCAATCGGGACCTTCACATCGAGCCCTACGTTTGCATCGCTGCGCCCCGGCAGCACCACGCTGTCGGCGCGCGTGGCAAAAAAGCGTCGTTCCGGAAGGGTGCTCTCACCCGACACGTAAGGGCGCGCTTCCAGGCGTGGACGCCCTGGCAGGTCGGTAAATCCGTCCACGAGCCCTTCTTTCTCCAGAAAGCGAAAGCCTTCGGTGCGGCTATAGGCCCGCCAGAGCGCCTCCTCATTTTTCCGGGGAATAAACCGACGGAAGTTCATGCCCATGATGCTGTCCCCCTGCGCATAACGCAGCGTGGCCCACGGGATCAGCATTTCCACGACATACCCTTCGCTGGTAACGCGTGCGCGCACATCCCACACGCCATCCCAACTCTCATTCCCCTGTTCCATGTCAACATGCTCACCGTCCCACATGGCCCCATTGGCATTCGACCGGAAGTAGAAGCCGCTGCGCTTGTCGTGGAGTCCATCCACGGCCAGCGAGACGTAGTCATCCGTGCGCAGTTCCGCATCGCGGCGCAGCTGCGCACGCACGATGCGCGAGGGGTCGCGGTCGTAGCACCACCAGCCCACCGCGAGCCCGTCGGGTGTGGCCAACACACGAACCACGGTGCGCTCCGAACCGGGCTGCCCCTGCGCCGGGTCACGCTGGCGGAAGTCGGTGATGGAATCGGCACGCGCCCACTCCGCTTCGCTCAGGCGCCCGTCAAGCTGAATAGAGGTGGACGTCCGCAAGGCGCGAAAATCGACCTGCGCGCGAACGCGTGCGGGAAAGAGCGCCGCAGCCAGCGCCACGACAACCATGTGAAGGACTGGCCGGAGAGAGGGCATCGGGAGATACTACGCGCATGCTTTGGCAATCGCTGTCGTGTTCCGTTCACCGCGCGCGCACAGTGATCGTGCCTCGCCTCATGGCGCCCCTCGCACTGGGGGCCGCGCTGCTGGTGGGGTGTCAGTCCCCGCCGGTCACCCCACCGCCATCCGGGGCGATCGCGTTCGCCGTGTTTGGCGATGGCCCGTACTATTCATGGGAGTCGGCGCGGTACCACCAAGCGCTGCGCGACATTGACGCGGCGCCCATGGCGTGGCTGCTGCATGTGGGTGATCTGTTCCGGAGCCCCTGCAGCAACGAGATGGTGGCCATGCGGCGTCGGGAATTCGATGCCATGACCACGCCGGTGATCTACGTGCCGGGTGACAACGAGTGGACCGATTGCCATCGCAAGCAATCCGGCGGGTTCGAACCACTTGAGCGACTCGCGCAGCTCCGCGCCACCCTGCTCCCATCGCCAACGCAGTCGCTTGGCCGGCGCCCGTGGATCATGCAGTCGCAGGCATCGCAGACCGGTTGGCCGGAGTATGCCGAACATCGGCGCTGGCGTCTCGGACGCGCGGTGTTCGCCACGCTGCATCTTGTGGGTTCGGACAACGGGCTGGAAGCGTTTGCCACGCGCACCACCGCGCATGACGATGAAGTCCGGCGCCGGTCGGCGGCGGCGTTGGCCTGGTTGGGGGAAACGTTTGATACCGCCACCGCGGCGAAGAGCCACCTCATTGTGCTGGCCTGGCACGGCAACCCCGGTTTCAACACGTCGCAGGGGGCGGGGCGTGGCTACGAGGCGCTGGTTGATACGCTGCGCCGTCGTGCCAGCGCCTTCGACGGCGAGGTACTGGTGATTCATGGGGACTCACACAATCAGCATGTGGATCAACCACTCACGTTACGCAACGGCACGCCGATCCCCACGGTAACGCGCCTCGAAACCTTCGGATCACCCACCGTGGGCTGGGTTCAAGTGAATGTGGATACCCTTCGCGGACGGGTGACGGACATTACCCCGCATCGCATGCCCTCACGCGCCTACTTTTTTTAGCGCCATCACGGATCAGGCTGGACACCCTCTACCGACTCAGGTGCCATGACCGCCTTACTGCCTCGCGTTCCCACCATCACCGACATCCGTGCGGCCGCAGCACGTATCGCCCCGCATGCAGCGATTACGCCGCTGCTCACGTCACCAGCGCTCGACGCGCGCGCCGGCGGCCGCGTGTTGCTGAAAGCCGAAGTGCTGCAGCATACGGGCTCGTTCAAGTTGCGCGGCGCGCTCAATCGCCTGCTGCAACTCACCGACGACGAACGATCGCGCGGCGTGGTGGCATATTCGTCGGGGAATCATGCGCAGGCAGTCGCATACAGCGCATCGCTGCTGGGCATGCGCTCGGTGATCATCATGCCGAAAGACGCGCCGGCACTCAAAATCGAACGCACGCGCGCGTTCGGCGGCGAGGTGGTGCTGTACGACCGCTATACCGAAGACCGCGTGGCCATTGGCGGCGCCATCGCGCAGGAGCATGGCCTCACGATCGTGCCGCCCTTCGAAGATCCGCACATCGTAGCCGGTCAGGGTACGCTGGCACTCGAGGCGTTGACGCAGGCGGCGGCCATGGGCTATACCCCCGACACGCTGTTGGTGTGCTGCGGCGGTGGCGGCCTCACCGCCGGCTGCGCGCTGGCTGCGGCCGCGCTGTCGCCCACCACCGTGGTGCACCCCTGCGAGCCGGCCGAGTTCGACGACACCGCGCGCTCGCTGCAACTCGGCCATCGTGTGGCCAACGACCCCGGCAAGCGCTCCATCTGCGACGCGATCGTCACCGAGATCCCCGGCGAATTCACCTTCTCCATCAACCAGCCGCGCGTCGGCGCCGGTCTTACCGTGACCGACGACGAGGTGCTGGCGGCGATTGCCTTTGCCGTGCGCGAACTCAAACTGGTGGTGGAGCCCGGTGGTGCGGCGGCGCTGGCCGCCTTGCTCGCCGGCAAACTCGACACGCGCGACCGTACCACGATGGTCGTGGTGACCGGCGGCAACATCGATCCGGCCATCCTGGCGAGGGCAATCGGTGCCCGCTGAGGCTGCGACGTTGGTGCTACTGCTGCCCGGGCTGTACGACTCCGGCCCGGCACATTGGCAGTCGCGCTGGCAAGCGCAGGGCACCACCGTGCCGGTACAGCGCGTGGTGCAGCAGGACTGGGCGGCGCCGCGTTGCCGTGACTGGGTAGCGCGATTGTCCCAGGTGATGCAGGAGACGACGCACGACGTGGTGCTGGTGGCCCACAGTAGTGCCTGCGCCATGGTCGCCCATTGGGCGCGCGAGGCCCCGCTGGCGCTCATCATGCGCGTGCGCGGCGCGCTGCTCGTGGCGCCCAGCGATCCGTTGTCGGCGGTGTATCCGACCGGCCCCACGGGGTTCGCGCCGATCCCGCTGCACACGCTGCCCTTCCCTAGTACCGTGGTCGCCAGCCACACCGACGAATACGTGGCATTCGCGCAGGCGGAGCGCTACGCCACTGCGTGGGGCAGCCGCCTGTGGGATCTGGGCGACGCCGGGCACATCAATGCCGACGCCGGATATGGCGCATGGCCCGAGGGGTGGCGCGCCGTGGAGGAGATGGCGGCCGCGCCGCACTGCCGGGTGGCGCGTTACACCGACGTGCCGGCGCTCACCGCGCTCATCGATGCGTCGGTGCGGCGCCTGAGCGCGGGCTACTACACCGATGCGCAGATCACCTCGTCGCTGGCCTACGTGTTCGGCGTGGACTCCAGTCTCATTCACGATCGCAGCTACTTCGTGCTCGAGCAGCATGGTACCATCGTGGCCGGCGGCGGGTGGAGCGATCACCAGACCCTGTTCGGCGGCGACCAGTTCCATAGCCGCGGCGAAGGACGACTCGACCCCGCCACGTCGCCGGCGCGCATTCGCGCCTTCTACGTGCACCCCGACCACGCCCGTCGCGGCTACGCTACCCGGCTCCTCGGCGTCTGCAGCGCCGCCGCCCAACGCGCTGGCTTCTCCACGTTGTCCTTGATGTCCACGCGTCCCGGCGAGCCGCTCTACCGGGCGCTGGGTTTCGTGCCCGACGCCGGCGTGGACTACCCATTGCCCGACGGAACCACATTGCCGTTGATCCCGATGACCAAGGTGATGGCCTAGCATTCTACCTCGGTAACCGCGACCCCAAGAGCAACCGCAAGAGCAACCGCCAGCACACACAGATCACGCATCACGCTAACACCGCCCCACGTCACCCATTCACATCCCATACCAAACCCAACCCATGAACGCTTCCGCCCACGCCGCACGCGTTGCCGCCGTCACGGCTCTGCTGATTACCGCGACCACCGCCAACGCACAGAGCGCCCAGCCTGACTACGCCGCGGCCATGCACCGCGAGCACATGAACGAGACGCCCACGGCCTCGGCCGGCGCGCGCATCGCACCGCGCCTGGACGTCGTGGGCGAGCTGGTGACGTACGCCACCATCAACGGCAAAGCCATCAAGGGATTCCTCGCCAAGCCGGCCGGCGGCGCCAAGACGGGCAAGGCGATCATCATGGTACACGAATGGTGGGGGCTGAACGACGGTATCCGGGCCATGGCCACGCGCTATGCCGGCGAGGGCTACACCGTGCTCGCCGTTGATCTGTTCGGATCCGTGGCCACGACGCCCGATGCCGCCATGAAGCTGTACCAGGCCGGTATGGCGGACATCGCCGGTGGTGAGAAGAACCTCGGTGAGGCCATCGCGTACCTGAAGAAGGCCGGCGCGACCTCCATCGGCTCCGTGGGCTACTGCTACGGCGGCCACTGGTCGCTGCGCACCGGGCTCGTGGGGGGCGCCAACCTCAACGCCGTCGTGATGTACTACGGCGCGCCGATCACCGACCCGGCGCAGCTCGCGCGTCTCAAGGCGCCGGTACTGGGGCTCTTCGCCGGCAAGGACACCGGCATCCCGCTCGACAGCGTGCGCGCCATGGAAGCGGCCATGAAGAAGGGCGGGCGTTCGGTGACAATTAACGTGTATGCGAATGCCAACCACGCCTTCGCCAATCCCACGGGCCAAGCGTACGACAAAACAGCGGCCGAAGACGCCTTCGCCAAAACCGTGGCGTTCTTCAACGCGAACCTGAAGTAACCGGGCGACGAGCGAGGTCACGCGGCTCCACATGCGTGACCTCGTCCGTGGGTGGCGATAGATTCGGGACATGACTACTCGTCGCGATTTTCTCGTTACCGGCGGTGCCGCCCTTGGCGCGCTGGCGATCGGCCCGAGTGCGCTGCGTGCCCTCCCCGGGTTCAAGCCGCTCCCCGCGCTCTACACCGACGCGGCCACCCGCGAACTCATGATGGAGGCGCTCGACGCCGCCAAGCGCTACGGCGCCTCATGGGCCGACGTGCGCATCTCGCGCAATCGCAACAACAGCATCCAGACGCGCGAACGCCAGGTCACCGATGTGATCGATACCGACACCATGGGCTGTGGGGTGCGCGTGTTGGTGGATGGCTGCTGGGGGTTCTGCGCCACGCAGGAACTCACCAAGGAAGGCGTCGGTACGGCCGCGCAGGAAGCGGTCGCCATCGCCAAGGCCAATCGCATTGCGCGCGACCGACGCGTGGAGCTGGCACCGTCGCCCGCGCATCCGAATGCCACGTGGCGCAGCGCGTATCAAATCGACCCCTTCACCGTGCCGGTGGAAACCAAGGCCGATCTGCTGCTGCGCGCCAACGCTGAAGCGCTGAAAGTGCCCAACGTGCGCTTCGTGAACTCCGGTCTCTCGTTCGTAAAGGAAGAGCGCAACTACGCGAACACCGACGGCTCGGTGATCACGCAAGACTACGTGCGCAGCTGGGTCACCATGAGTTGCACCGCCGTGGCCCCCGATCGTTCCGGTACCGCCGTACGCGGTCCCGAAGTGGTGCAGCCCGCCGGCCGCGGCTGGGAGTATGTGCTCGAAGCTGACATCGTGAAGAACGCCACCAAGTGGGGTGAGGAAGCCGCCGAAAAGCTTACCGCCAAGCCGGTGGAGCCGGGGCGCTACGACCTCATCCTGCACCCGTCGCAGCTGTTCCTCACCATTCATGAATCGCTCGCGCACCCCACCGAGCTCGATCGCGCCATGGGCTACGAAGCCAACTACGCCGGCACCAGCTTCATGGCGCCGCCGGAGAAGGTGCTGGGCTCACTCAAGCTTGGCCCGCCTATGATGAACCTTGTGGGCAACCGCGACGAAGTCGGTGCGCTCGCCACCATTGGCTACGACGACGACGGTGTGCAGCCCGACACCTTCCACATTGTGAAAGATGGCATCCTCAACGACTACCAGACCACGCGTGAGCAGGCGCCGTGGCTGTCGTCGTGGTACGCCAAGAACGGCAAGCCGGTGCGCTCGCACGGTTGCTCGTACGCACAGAGCTGGGCCGATGTGCAGTTCCAGCGCATGCCCAACGTGTCGCTGCAGCCCGGCGCGAAAGACTTGAGCTGGGACGATCTCATCGCCGCCACCGACAAGGGCATCGCCATGATTGGCCGCGCGTCGTATTCCATTGATCAGCAGCGCTACAACGCGCAGTTTGGCGCGCAGCTCTGCTACGAAGTGCGCAAGGGGAAGATCGTGGGCCAGGTGAAGGACGCCGCCTACCAAATGCGCACGCCCGACTTCTGGAACACCCTCGACATGCTCGGCGGCAAGAGCAGCTACGAGTTTGGCGGCACCTTCAACGACGGCAAGGGCCAGCCCGGACAGGCTAACGCCGTGAGCCACGGCTGCCCGCCCACGCGCTTCAAGAACGCGAACATCATCAACACGGGACGCACCGTATGAGCGAATCCATGAGCGACACGAAAGCCATGGCCGCCATCGGCGTGCTCTCGCGCGACCAGGCGCAGGCCATCGTGGAACGCGCGGTGAAGCTGTCCAAGGCCGACGCGGTGCGCGTGTCGGTGAACAGCGCGCGCGAAACGAATTTGCGCTTTGCCGACAACCAGATGTCCACGTCGGGCGTGACCACCAACAGCACGATCCGTATTCAAAGCGTGTTCGGCAAACGCAAAGCCAGCGTAGTCACCAACGATCGCAGCGACGAGGGATTGCGTCGCGCCGTCGAGCAGTCGGAGGCGCTCGCGCGCTTGGCACCGGAAGACCCCGAGTATCTCGGCGAGCTGCCGCAGCAAACGTACACGCCGGTGAACGCGTGGTTCGACCGCACCGCCGATCTCTCGGCCGAAGATCGCGCCACCGCCGCCATGACCGCACTCGCGCCGGCACGCGCCGCGAAAGATCTCACCGTGGCTGGCTTCATCATTTGCAACGCGAGTGCCAGCGCCATCGGCAACAGCGCCGGTCAGTTTGCGTATCACCGCGGCACGAGTGCCAACTATACGCTCACCGCGCGCACCACCGACGGTACCGGTTCCGGCTGGGTGGGCAGCGAAAGCAACGACTGGAGCGCCATCGACTTCCAGTCGGTGGCCAACCGCGCCATCGACAAGGCGCGTCGTTCACGCAACCCGGTGGGTATCGAGCCCGGACGCTACACCGTGATCTTCGAGCCCGAAGCCACGGCTAATCTTGTGAGCCTCATGGGTGGAGCCTTCCAGGCGCGTTCCGCCGACGAAGGACGTTCGGCGTTCTCAAAGGCCGGCGGTGGCACGCGCCTCGGCGAAAAGATTGTGGACGAACGCGTCACGCTGATCTCCGACCCCGCCGACCCACTCATCCTCGGTTCACCGTTCGACGCGGAGGGCATGCCCACGGGGAAGCAGACGTGGGTGCAGAACGGCGTGCTCAATCAGCTCGCGTACAACCGGTTCTGGGCCAACAAGCAAGGCAAGACAGCCACCGGCGGCGCACAGTCGCTGCGCATGGCGAGTGGAAAGGACACGATCGAGTCGATGATTGCCAGCACCACGCGCGGCGTGCTCGTCACGCGGTTGTGGTATCTGCGTCCGCTTGACGCGCGCACGCTCATGTACACCGGGCTCACGCGCGACGGCACGTTCCTCATTGAGAACGGCAAGATTGCGCGTTCCATCAAGAACTTCCGCTTCAACGACTCGCCGCTGTTCATGTTGAACAACCTCGAAGGCGTAGGTGCGGCCGTGCGCACCGCCGGCGGTGAAGGCGGCCCCGGCGTGGCGATGCCCCCCATCAAGGTGCGCGATTTTAACTTCTCCAGTTCGTCGGACGCGGTATGATCGACCCCCGCGCGGCGCGCCGCACGAAACTGGCGGTGCGCTTCGCCG